>NZ_DATFIP010000084.1:0-45955 GCF_035270045.1 Salibaculum sp. | reverse complement strand
TCAGCCGGCACACGCCGCAGGGCCGGGAAATGCCGCTCAACGAGCGCCTGCATCCGCGCCCGGCTCTCGGGCGTCGTCGGCTCGTGCTCTGCCTCGTCGTCGGTGCAGACCGCCGCCCAGCGCAGGGCGTTGAGCCAGACCCGGCGCGGCGCGGTGGCCTTGTCCAGCTCATCGGCAAGCTCGCCCCAGCTCGGCCAGAACGTGCCACGCCAGCCGCGCAGCACCTCGCGCACCAGGTCGCCGGGATAGGCGCGCAGGTTCTCGAGGTAGGCAGCCAATTGCAGCTCGGCCAGATCCTCGTCTCGCGCCGCGCCCTTGGTCATCAACGACAGGCGCACCAGGTCTGCAGTCGTCTCATCCTCGGTCGCCGGGGCCATGGCCGCCTCGATGTCGCGGGTCAGGGCGGCGATGCCGGCTCGGGGGCCACGTGCGACCAGCCGTGCCTCATCCCTGGCCATCACGACGCCGTGCGACCGCGCCTGCGATGCCACCCATGCCCGTCGATCCGCTCCTGCCGGCCAAGGGGCCATGGCGGCGAAATTTGACCGCGTTGGCGCACCATTTTCGCCAGGCCGCGTCCCAGTCTCGAAACACGCTGCCTTTTGCATGGTGGTGATCTCTGAATTGATGTGCCTCATTTTCGATCTCCGGCTGTTTCAGGCCCTTGAAGAGGGCGTCCTCGATATTCTTCGCGTTCGGCACCCACCCCTCGGGCAATTCGACCTCGGGCTTTCGGGGTTTGCGCCGCTTCCTTTGGGAATCCTCGATAGAGGATTCCTTTCTTCTGGCTTCTGGACTCTGGCTGGCATCGGCCACGCATTGCGGCGGCATTGCGCCCGCATCGTTCCCCTGTTGATTTCCTTTGGTTTTTTGCCGCTGTGCGCTCCACTTTTGATGCGCCGCATGGGTCGCGTTTTGTGTTCGATTTGTGCGGTCCATGAGGGCTTTTTCGGCGCGCCGATTGGACAGCATGCCGTCCGTCTCGGTGATCTTGCCTTGGTCCAGCAGGGCCTCGAGCATCCGCCGAAAAGCCGCCTTCGGCGCGCCGCAGCGGCGCGACAGGCGCGCGTCATCTCGGGGTATCGGCTGGCCCGCCTCGTAGATGAGGCAAAGCAGCGTGATATACGTGCCGCGCTCGGCCGGAGACAGGCCGCCGACGCCGCCGAGAAAGTCGGAAGGGTAGAATTTGATGAACGGCGTGTCGCCCATTTTGACCTCATTCGGCCCGGGCGGGTGATTTCCTCTTGCCGGGAAATCGGGGACACGGTATTGTCCTCCTAGACCTGCCAGGGTTCTTCGATACTTCGATCTTCTGACCGCGCCCGTGCTTGCCTCGCCGGGCGCGGTCTTCTTTTCAGGCCACCTTGCGCGCGGCCTTGGCTTCCTCGATGAAGTCCTCGATCTCGCTTTCAAGCCAGCGGACCGTCCGGGGGCCGAAGCGCAGCGGCGCGGGATACGTGCCCTGGCGACAGCCCTCCCATAGCGCGGTCTTGCTGATCCCCAAGCGGGCGCGGACCTGTGCGCCGGTCAGCATCCTGTCATCCTTGGTCATGTCGATCTCCTATGTTCTCTCGGGTCACGTTGTCCGGTGCGCCCTTCGCGTTCCAGTGGCGCTTTTCCCCTACGTGCCGCCCTGCGCCCGCCAGGCGTCATCCTTGGCCGCGCGGGCGCTCTCGGTGGCACGCTCGGCCAGCTCGACCATCTCGGTCAGCGCCTCGGCCTCGGGCGTAACCTCGATCTCATGCGCCAGGCGGTGGGCGACGAACAGGATTTGCTTCAACCTGTTCAGCTCCTCATCGAGGTGTTCGGACGCTTCGCGGAATTCCGGGGTGATGCCATTGTAGCCGCCGGCCGCGGCCGTCTCACGATCAGCCATCATCCTCGGCCGCCTCCAAGTCTTTCCGGAGTTGTTTCTGGGTCCGCTTGAAGACGACGTGGCGCGTCCTGGCGTCGTCGATCATATCGGTCAGGAGGCTTTTGAGCGCCTGCCGGTCGCCCGAATCCAGCATCTTTTTGGCTTGCGACAGATTTTCGATCAGCCGGCCATATTCCTCGATGCGCTCCTCGCGAACTTGCATAACGGAAGCGATCAGCTCGCTCACGCTACTCTCGAAATCTTCAACGGGCGGCATTTCAGTGTCCTTTGTCATGGTCGTGATTTCCTTCGGGGTTGGGGGTTTCATTCGTCGTCAGGGCGATTTTGCGTTCGCGGATGCAGCGGACGATCTCGCTATTCTGCGAGCTGACATTCTTCGCGGCCTGTTCCGCGATGAAGGCCTTCAGGTCCTCCGGTATCCGGAGCTGGAATGGCTTGAGCATGTGGGTCTCCATATAGTGTCCATATGCTATTAATGGCCAATGGACAGCATTGTGTCAACCGACAATCTCTGTCCATTTGACACTATGACGGAATCCGAACATCGCGCGCTCTCTGACAAGTTCATGCTGCGCATGCCGGACGGCATGCGGGACCGGATCAAGCGCGCGGCCGAGGCCAGCGGGCGGTCCATGAACTCTGAAATCCTGGCGGTCCTGCATGAAAAATATCCCGAACCCTTGCCGGGAACGGACCTCGAGGACAGGCTCAAGACGCTGGCGCAACGCATCGCCGAAGAAACGGACCCGGACGAGCGCCAGGCCAAGTTGGTGCAATTCCGCAAAGAGCTGGACGAAACCTTGGGCCTGAAGGTCGGCGCGGTGCTCGACATGCACGAGGCCAAGCTGCGCCGCTAACGCATGTTCACCACCGTCGCCCCGGCCGTGCCGGTGACATGCGCCGCCCAGCGCTCGATCAGGACGCGGCGGCGATCCAGGATGGCGGACCTCTGGTAGGACTGTTCCACGGCATTCCCGATCCGGTGACCGAGGCTCAACTCGGCAATCTCTCGATCCGCGCCGTGGTCTGCCGCCCAGCTGCGAAACGATGTGCGGAACCCATGGCTCGTGATGCCCTCGCGCCGCATGCGGCCCAGCAGGCGCTCGATTGCGGCCGAGGTCATGGGCCGGGTGCCGTCGCCGCTCTGCGGGCTGGGGAACACCAAGGCAGGCGACAGGCCGCGCATCCCCTCGAGGATGGCCAGCGCGTCCGGTGACAGTGGGACCTCGTGCGGCCGGCGCGCCTTCATCCGCCGGGCCGGGATCGTCCACAGCCCGGCCTCGAGGTCGATCTCGTCCCAGGTCGCGCCCCGGGCCTCACCACCGCGACAGGCAGTCAGGATGATGAAGCGCAGGCACCGCGCCGCGATGGCGTCACGCTCGACCAGCTCCGCGTAGAACTCGGGCAACAGGTGCCAGTCCATCGCGCCGAAGTGTTCGACTTCTGGCCGGACCCGAGGCAGGACGCGCAGCAGCCCGGTCGTCGGGTTGGGGCCAGTGTGGGTCCCGCTGGCGATGGCGCTTTCGTAGACCGCCACGAGGCGTTGCAACAGGCGGCGCGCGGTGTCGTTCTTCTCGGTCCAGACCGGGCTAAGGGCGGTCACAAGATCGGCGGCCTCGATCTCGCCCAGGGGCCGGTCACCGATCTTGTCGAACACGTGCCGCTCCAGCTGGCCCCACCAGCGGACCGCATGACCATGCGACCAGCTCGCCCGGTGCGCGGCGTGAAACTCGGCCGCCGCGCTGCGCAGCGTCATGCCGTCGCGCCGCTCGACCTCTCGGGGGTCCTTGCCGTCCCACGCCAGCGCCCGCCACCTGCGGGCCTTGTCTCGCGCATCGGCCAGGCTTAGCGCATGGACAGGACCGAGGCCGAGGTCGACGCGACGGCCGCGCAACGTGGTGCGCAGTATCCAGGACTTCGCGCCGGTCCGCTGCACGACAAGGTAGAGCCCCGCGCCGTCGCCGTGACGGCCGGGGGCCTTGATCGACTCGACCTGGCGCGCGTTGAGTCTACCCACCCGCGCCGCCTATCCGGCTACCGCCGCGAAAATCGTTCCCACATTCTTTCCCACACCTGAACAGAACTGCACCGAACATATAGACCCCTGCCGTTTCGCGATAGCCTTGAAAACAAGGGGTTACCGACTCGGGCGAACTGGCGTGAAACATAATCTGGTAGGCCCGGAGGGACTCGAACCCCCAACCAAAGCGTTATGAGCGCTCTGCTCTAACCAATTGAGCTACAGGCCCGCCAACCCTTCCGCTACTCAGAAAGGGCTGGCGCGTCAACACTGCACCGCTAGCGCGGGTCGAACCGGCCGATCGGTTTCCTGAGGTAGCTGTGCCC
Source organism: Salibaculum sp. (assembly GCF_035270045.1). Taxonomy (NCBI): domain Bacteria; kingdom Pseudomonadati; phylum Pseudomonadota; class Alphaproteobacteria; order Rhodobacterales; family Roseobacteraceae; genus Salibaculum; species Salibaculum sp. The sequence continues at coordinate 41,733 of NZ_DATFIP010000084.1, read as the reverse complement.
GTCCGCTTCGGGCTGGGGCAGGCGGCCGCCCCGGATGTTGACCTGAAGCGCCTCCAGCATCCGCGCGGGCAGTTTCAGGGTCTGGTCGCGCGCGTCGCGAGTGGCGATGAACTCCGCCTTGCCGATGCCGTCCTTCACGTGGCGGTTGCTCAGACGGTGTTCGGCGACCGTGGCCATGTATTGCGGCGCGACGCCCGCGGGCGGATAGTCGTGCCCGACATAGAGCCGCGTCTGCGCCGGCAGGTCCAGGATCGCACGGATGGAGTTCCACAGGTCCTCGGTGCTGCCGCCGGGGAAGTCGGCGCGGCTGGTGCCCGAGGCGGGCATCATCAGAGTGTCATGAACAAAGGCCGCGTCGCCGGCCACATAGGTGATCGAGGCGAGGGTATGACCGGGCGAGAACATCACCTTGACAGGGATCTCGCCCACCATGAATTCCTCGCCCTCGGCAAAGAGCCGGTCCCACTGGCCGCCATCCGTGGCCAGGTCCGGCAGGTTGTAGAGCCCCTGCCACAATTGCTGCACACCGGTGACCTTTTCCCCGATGGCATGGGGCGCGCCGAGTTTTTCCTTCAGGTACGGCCCGGCGCTGAAATGGTCGGCATGGGGGTGTGTGTCGAGCACCCAGTCGACGGTCAGCCCTTCCTCGCGGATGTAGGCGAGGATCTCGTCGGCGCTCTGCGTGCTGACGGCGCCGGCCTCGGGAAAGTAGTTCCAGACCGGATCAACGATGGCCGCGCGCCGCGTGGCCGCGTCGTGGAAGACGTATTGCAGGCTGCCGGTTGGGCGATCGAAGAAGGCCCTGACAACGGGGGACGGGGATTGCGAGGTCATGCGCTTTCCTTTCATACATTAGATTTCTTAAATGTATGTGGGGTCGTTGCGCGAGCCGTCAAGAGGGGGCGACGGGCCGGATTGGAACGGGATGCAAAAAAGCGTTCCGTTTTGCTGGCGCCCTGATAGTCTCTGATATGCATACATTCATATGGGGAGGAAAATTCTATGAAGAATCTGCTTTTGGGGGCCGTTGCCTCTGTTATGGCGACCTCTGCTCATGCAGGCATGAGCTGGTCCTATTCACCCGAGAGACCATCCGTGAGCTCCTCCGGCGATGCCAACGGGGCCTTGCTGGTGCTTTTGGTTGTGGGGGCGATCATGCTCATGAACGGTGCCGGGCAAGGCACCTCGCGCAGCAAGAGCACCATGGACAGCCGGGAAAGCCAGGACGACGACGACATCCTCATGAAGTTCTGAGCACCGCCGGATCCCTAGCGGGTCGGGGTCAGCATCCGCCGCAGAGGATCCAGTAGAACAAGACCAAGCCGATGTGTCATGAGGGGCGCATCGGCTTGGTCCGTCAGGCCAAAGCGGATCTCTTCCTTTTCGCGGATCAGGTAGAGCGTCCCGAACAGCCAGTCCCAAATGGCCAGCGTCTGTCCGAAGTTTCGGTTGTAATGCCGCTGCTCGATCGAGTGGTGAACCTGGTGCTGGGCGGGCGAGATGAAGATGCGCTCCAGCACCGGGCCGAAGCTGATCCAGATGTGCGAGTGCTGGAAATTGGTCATCGTGGCATTGGCCAGGAATATGAAGGCATTGGCCCCCGCGATTTCAGCAAAGGTCAGATGCGGGCCGTAGGTTCCGGCGATCACCCCGAACATCACCCCGAAAACCACCGTGTTGAGGGCCGTGGTGATAAGCGCGCCCACCGGGTGCTGGCGATAGGTGGTCACGGGCGTCAGCACCGACGCGCTGTGATGCACCGCGTGCAGCGGCCAGATCGTGTGAATGCGGTGATAGGCCCGATGAACCCAGTAAAGGAAGAAATCCCCGATCAGGAAGACGATCAGGGCCAGCAACAGGGGCGTCAGCTGTTGCTCGGTCAGGATCGGGCGCGGGATCAGGCCGGCGACCCAGGCCGCGACCGCCGGAGCGGCGGCAAGGCGCGCGGTGATGCCGATGGCCGCGATGACCCGGTTGATGATCAGCATGGCAAAATCGATCCGGATCGACTGGTGACGCCAGATGTCCCGCGGCAGCAGGAAGGCGATGAAACCACCCTCTTCCTTGCGCACGAGGTAGATCCAGAACGCGATCAGGCAGAAACAGGCAAGGTAGATCGGCGACAGAACCTCTGTCGGTCCAAGATGCTCTACCAGAAAGTCCCAGATCCCTTGCATGTATCGACAATCGCCCCGGCGAGACGGCCCGTCAAGTTTCCTGTGCCGCCCCCGCCGGCGGCATTGCCCGCATTTGTCAAACCCTGTATCGGCTTGGCCGAACGCCGAGCAAGGAAAGTTGGACATGACGAAGAACGGCCTGACCTACATGGATGCCGGGGTGGATATCGACGCGGGCAACGCGCTGGTGGACCGAATAAAGCCCGCGGCCAAGCGCACGAATCGCGCTGGCGTGATGGCCGGGCTGGGCGGCTTCGGCGGGCTGTTCGACCTGAAGGCCGCTGGGTACGACGACCCGGTGTTGGTGGCAGCGACCGACGGGGTGGGCACAAAGCTGCGCATCGCGATCGACACCGGAGAGGTGGAGGGCATCGGCACCGACCTCGTGGCGATGTGTGTCAACGACCTGGTCTGCCAAGGGGCCGAGCCCCTTTTTTTCCTTGATTATTTCGCAACCGGAAAGCTGGATGCGGAGACCGCTGCCGGCGTGATCGAGGGCATCGCCCAGGGGTGTGTTGATAGCGGCTGTGCCCTGATCGGCGGCGAGACGGCCGAGATGCCGGGCATGTACGCGGGCGGTGATTTCGACCTGGCGGGGTTTGCCGTGGGCGCGATGGAGCGGGGCACGGCCTTGCCGTCGGGCGTGGCCGAGGGCGACGTGCTGCTGGGGCTGGCCAGCAACGGCGTGCATTCCAACGGCTATTCCCTCGTGCGCCGGGTGGTCGACCGCTCGGGCCTTGGCTGGGGCGACGATTGCCCCTGGGGACCGGGACCCTTGGGGTCGGCCCTGCTGGTGCCGACCCGTCTTTATGTCACGCAGGTTCTGGCCGCGATCCGTGCGGGCGGCGTCCATGGCCTGGCCCATGTCACCGGCGGCGGGCTGACAGAAAACCTGCCGCGCGTCCTGCCCGAGGGGTTGGGGGCCGAGGTTGACCTCGATTCCTGGCCGCTGCCGCCGGTCTTTCGCTGGCTGGCCGACCAGGGCGGCCTTGATGCCGCCGAGATGCTCAAGACCTTCAACAGCGGCATCGGCATGGTCGTTGTCGTGGCCGAGAAGGCAGCGCAACGCGTGGCGGCGGTTCTTGCAGACGAGGGGGAAACGGTGGTGCCCTTGGGCCGTGTCACGAAGGGCGACGGGGTCAGCTACCGGGGCACGCTTTCTTGACCGAACGGGTCGCGATCCTGGTCTCGGGGGGCGGGTCCAACATGGAGGTGCTGGCCGACAGCATGACCGGCGATCATCCGGCGCGGCCTTGCCTGGTGCTGTCCAACGTCCCCGGCGCGGGTGGCCTGGAAAAGGCGCGCGCCCGTGGCATTGCCACAACTACCGTCGACCATCGGAGTTTCAACGGTGACAGGGAAGGCTTTGAAAGGGAACTGATTTCCGCCATTGACGCCCATGCGCCCGATATCCTCTGCCTGGCAGGTTTCATGCGCATCCTGACGCCGCTTTTCATCACGCGCTACTCGGGAAGGATGCTGAACATCCACCCTTCCTTGCTGCCGAAATACCCCGGTCTGAACACCCATGCCCGGGCGCTGGCGGCCGGCGACGCCGAGGCCGGCTGCAGCGTACACGAAGTCACCGCCGACCTCGACAGCGGCCCGATCCTGGGCCAGGCTCGGGTGCCGCTGCGGCCCGGCGACACGCCCGAGACGCTGGCGGCGCGGGTGCTTGAACAGGAACACAGTCTCTACCCGATGGTCCTGCGGCGCTTTGCGGCAGGCGACCGGTCGCGCGTCGATCTGCCCTGACTTTCGGTCCCTGACGAAACAGGCTAAGGGAGTCCCATGAAAACCATCACCAAGACCGAGGATCTCGCCGCCTTCTGTGCCGAGGCCGCCAAGCACCCCTACGTCACCGTCGATACGGAGTTCCTGCGGGAACGGACCTATTATTCCAAGCTCTGCCTTGTGCAACTGGCCTATCCGGGCGAAGGCGACGAGACCGCCGTCCTCGTCGATCCGCTGGCCGAGGGGTTGTCGCTGGACCCGCTTTACGGGCTTTTCCGCGACCATGGCGTGGTCAAGGTATTTCACGCCGCGCGCCAGGACCTGGAGATTTTCCATGTCGATGCCGGGATCATCCCCGAACCGCTGTTCGACACGCAGGTGGCGGCCATGGTCTGCGGGTTCGGCGAACAGGTGGGTTATGAAACCCTGGTCCGCAGGATCGCCAAGGCATCATTGGACAAGTCGAGCCGGTTCACCGACTGGTCGCGCCGCCCGTTGACCGAGGCGCAGAAGAAATATGCCCTGGCCGACGTGACCCACCTGCGGGTCATCTACGAGGAGCTGGACCGGCAGATCGCCCGGTCGGGCCGCAAGAAATGGGTGGCCGAGGAAATGGCCGTGCTTCAGGACCCGGCCACCTACCGGGTCGATCCGGCCGAGGCGTGGAAACGGATCAAGACGCGGACCAGTTCGGGCAAGGTCCTGGCCGTGGTGCGCGAACTGGCGCGGTTCCGCGAAGGCTATGCCCAGGCACGCAACATTCCCCGTAACCGGGTTTTCAAGGATGACGCCCTGGTTGAACTGGCCTCGACCAAACCGCAATCCGACAAGGACCTGTCGCGCTCGCGGCTGCTGCTCCGAGAGGCGCGGCGCGGTGAAATCGCCGAAGGCATCCTGCGCGCCGTCAAGGTGGGGCTGGAGACCCCCCCTGATGAGATGCCCAAGCCGGATCAGTCCCGTGAAAAGCTGCAGGTGAACCCCGCGCTGGCGGACATGCTGCGGGTGCTGCTCAAGGCGAAGGCCGAGGGCGAGGGCGTGGCGCAGAAGCTGCTTGCCAGTTCCGCCGACCTCGATGCGCTGGCGGCCGGTCAACGGGACGTGCCCGCCCTCAGGGGCTGGCGGCGCGAGGTGTTCGGCGCGGATGCCCTGCGGCTTTGCGACGGTGAAATCGGCCTGGTCGTCAAGGGCCGCAACGTCGTGGCGCGCGAGATCTAGCGCCGGGTCGCCTCCCGCTCAGGGACGCGCCGTGAGACTGTTCCCGGCGCCGGTGACGCGGAGGCTTCGGAGGGTGGCCAGTTGGGCAGCGTCCATCGTGTAGGCCACGGTGACCTGGCGGCTGCGGGCGGGGCGCCCTGCTTCGAATGTCGGCGGTGCTTCGGCGCGCAGTTCGAGCGTCAGTTCACCCCCCTCGACGGAGACGGGCACCAGTTCGGCGTTGAAATATCCCGGGCTGTCGGCCTGACCGGTGGCCGAGACGATGGCGCCGTAGGGCGTTCGTTCGATCGAGAGCGCGGTGATCCGTTGCACTGGCACGCGGCTGTCGGTCACGATGACCTGCCGACCGGTGGGGACGAGGGGCCGGACCTCTTGCGGGGCCGTCGTGGCTGTCCGTGCTGACCCATCGTTGCCGCCGAACCAGTTGAGCGGGTTGACGGGGCTTTCGGCCAACCGGGCGCAACCGGAGGTGGTTGCCAGAACGAGTGCTGTCAGAAGAATGCCGCGCCGCATGTCATGTCCCCCGGGTTGTCGGCCTGATACCGGCCTTCGAAAGGCTTAGCGCAGCTTGGCGCCCGTGAAAAGCACCCACTGGACGCAGGCGGCGCGGGGGCTTACATCACGGACGAGATCGAAAGGAGCGCGCGAATGGCCACGGATGCCTTTGAAGAGATCGTCGAGACCTTCGAGTTCCTGGACGACTGGGAGGATCGCTACGCCCATGTGATCGACATGGGCAAGGCCATGGACCCCCTGGAGGACGCGCTGAAGGTACCGGCCACGAAGGTTGAGGGCTGCGCCAGCCAGGTCTGGCTGGTCCCGCGGGTCGAAGGGGGGGTATTCTCCTTCCGTGGCGACAGCGACGCGATGATCGTGCGCGGCCTGATCGCCACGCTCGCGGCGCTTTACAACGGGGTGCCGGTCGAGGAGGTGCCCCGGGTGGACGCCCGCGCCGAGCTGGGCCGTCTTCAGTTGACCGAGCATCTTTCGGCGCAACGTTCGAACGGACTTCGTGCCATGATCGAGCGGATTCGCGGCGTCGCCGCGACCGAAGGCACGGTGGGCTGAGCAGACGCCGGGCCGCCTTTGCGGCGCAGGCGTTTTCGTCCAGGTGAGGGTCAGGCCTGTTCGGCCAGTGCGGTGGCAAGGTCGCCATAGCCGGTGAACCGGCGCTCGAACGCGAGTCCGAGGCCGTCCGCGCAGGCGCGGGCCTTTTCGGTCAGCGCCGGATCGTCGGTCTGGGCGAGGTAGACCAGGGTCTCGTAATGGCCGAAATACATCTCGCGCAACTCGGGATGGCGATCGAGGCCAAGCGGGCCGGTCACGAAGGCGTCGAACTGGCGAGCCAGGAAATCGGTCAGATAAAAGCTGGTGACGTTGGCGTCGGCCCTGGCGTCAAAGGTGTCGTTGCCCTCGAAGAATGCATAGCAATGCGGGCCGGGGACCATCTCGACCCCAAGGTCGGCGCAGGTCTTCGCCAGCGTGCCGCCGGTGCCGCAGTCGGCATAGACCACGAAGATGCGGTCATAGGCGGCGCGGTATTTCCTTACCGCCTCGACGACGGCCGGGGTGATCTTCTGGGGCGTGTTGTGCAGGATGGCCGGCAGGCAGTGCAGATCCATGTGGGACCAGCCGTTGGCGCGGATCAGCGCGAGGATCTCGCGCGCCAGCGCCCCGCAGGCCAGCAGCAGCACGCGGCCCTCGCCGCGGGGGGGCATTCCGGTTTCCGTCAGCGTTTGGTCGTCCATTTGGCCCCCGATGCGAAACGGCCCCGCCCGGGCCAGGGCGAGGCCGAGAGAATGGTGCAGGCCGCGCCCTCAGCCCGCGGCCATCTGGTTGTGCTTGCGCGCCACGTAGTCCTTGGCGGTTTCCACGGCCACGGCTGCATCGCGGCAATAGGCGTCGGCGCCGATCGCCTTGCCGAATTCCTCGTTCAGCGGGGCGCCACCCACGAGCACGACATAGTCGTCACGTATGCCCTGTTCGACCATCGTGTCGATCACCACCTTCATGTAGGGCATCGTGGTGGTCAGCAGGGCGGACATGCCCAGGATGTCGGGCTTGTGTTCTTCGAGCGCCTCCAGGTAGTTCTCGACCGGGTTGTTGATCCCGATATCGACCACCTCGAAGCCGGCGCCTTCCATCATCATGGACACCAGGTTCTTGCCGATGTCGTGTATGTCGCCCTTGACCGTGCCGATCACCATGGACCCCATGCGCGGTGCACCGGTTTCGGCCAGCAGCGGCTTGAGAATGGCCATGCCGCCCTTCATGGCGTTGGCGGCCAACAGCACCTCGGGCACGAAAAGGATACCGTCGCGGAAATCCTTGCCGACCACGGTCATGCCGCCGACCAGCGCCTCGGTCAGGATGCGGTAGGGCGCCCAGCCGCGGTCCAGCAGGATGTTGACGCCCTCCTCAATCTCTTCCTTGAGACCGTCGTAGAGGTCGTCGAACATTTGCTCGACAAGTTCGCCGTCGTCCAGATCGGCCAGGATGATGTCTTCGTCTTCGTCCGACATGGGGTTGCCCTCTTTGCCTGCAGCTTGCCCCGGATTTGCGCCGAAATGCCGCATCAGGTCTGGGCCGATTGCGACACGGGGGGCCTGTCATGCGACGCCGGGGCAAATGAAGGGGCCGGGCGTGGCGCGGAACGGCTTTTCAGACGTTCTTGTTTCGTTCATGATGACCGTATGGAAAACAAGGACACGCCACTGGGCAACGGGGCCGCGCGCGGACGTGGCGCGCTGGATAATGCCGTCGGCCGGTTCGAACCCTACACGCGGGTTCGGGTGGATGATGGTTGGGGCGCGCAAGAGGCCGCGCCGCCGTTGCGCACGCAGGTGGCCGAGCAGCGACCGCGCTCGGCGATCACGCGCAATGCCTCCCCGGACCTGTCCTTCGATCGCTCCATCAATCCCTATCGCGGGTGCGAGCATGGCTGCATCTACTGTTTCGCGCGCCCCGGCCATGCCTGGTTGGGGTTGTCGCCGGGGCTGGACTTCGAGACTCGGCTCGTGGCCCGGCCCGGGATCGCCGCGGTGCTGGAGCGGGAACTGCGGCGCAAGGCTTACCGCCCGGCGCCGCTGGCCATCGGGACCTATACCGACCCCTACCAGCCGATCGAGGCGACCCATGGCCTGATGCGCGAGGCGCTGGAGGTTCTGCGCCGGTTCCGCCATCCGGTGGGGATCGTGACCAAGGGCAGCCTGATCGAGCGCGACATCGACATCCTCGGCGAGATGGCCGCCGAAGGGCTATGCGCGGTCGGCATTTCCCTGACGACGCTGGACCGCGGCGTGGCCCGCAAGATGGAGCCGCGCGTGCCCACGCCCGCCCGGCGTCTGGAGGTGATCGGACGGCTTGCGGCGGCGGGGGTTCCGGTGCGCATCTGCGCCTCGCCGCTGGTGCCCGGTTTGACCGATCACGAGCTGGAGGCGATCCTGGAGGCAGGCGCCGGGGCAGGGGCCGTCGCAGCCTCCATGATCCCGCTGCGGCTGCCGCAGGAGGTTGCGGGGCTTTTCGCGGATTGGATCGCCGAGGCCTTTCCCGACCGTGCGGGCAAGGTCATGCGCCGGGTGCGCGACCTGCACGGCGGGCAGGACTACGATCCGGCGTTCGGACGCCGCATGACGGGGCAGGGGACCTGGGCGGCGCTTTACCGGTCGCGGTTCCGGGCGGCCTGCAACAGGCTGGGCCTGTCGCGCGAGATGCCCGCGCTTCGGTCGGATCTCTTCGCGGTGCCGCTGGGCACCGCCGAACAGCCAAGCCTTTTCTGATGCGGCGGACAGGCGCTGCGGGCGCGCGCGGTCGGCGCCTGGTCGGGATGGATGCGGTGCCCGGATCTGCCGCCCGCGGGCGGCAGCGGTCTGTCACCCCCGCCGGCGCCGTCCGCCGCGGCGCGGGGTGGGGGCATCGGCCGCGTCCTCGGTGCCGTCGGCGGCGGATGAGAATCCGCCAAGCGCCGCGGCGATCTGGTCCAGTGTGGGGCGCTCGCCTCTCGCCCGTGTCTCAAGCGCGTCGCGCATGGCGCGCAGGTGCTCGGGCGTGGTGCCGCAGCAACCGCCGATGATCGTGGCGCCGCAGTCTCGGGCCAATGCGGCGTAATCGGCCATCAAGGCCGGCGTGCCGTCGTAATGGATATGCCCGTCCACGTATTTCGGAATACCCGCATTGCCCTTGGCGATCATCGGGGTATCGGGCCCGGCGGCAGCGAACCCCAGCATGGTGCGCAACAGGTCCGAGGCGCCCACGCCGCAATTGGCCCCGAAGGCCAGCGGTGGATGGTCCAGCTTGCCGACCAGCTTGACCATGTCCGCGCTGGTCAGCCCCATCATCGTGCGCCCGGCGGTGTCGAAACTCATGGTGCCGCACCAGGGCATGTCCGCGCGCGCAAAGGCCTCGGCGGCAGCCTTGTATTCCTCGGGCGCGCTGATGGTCTCGAGCCAGAGCACGTCGGCGCCGCCAGCCTTCAGCGCTTCGGCCTGTTCGTGAAACATCTCGACCGCGATCTCGTGGGTAAGACTGCCCATGGGGGCCATGATCTCGCCCGTGGGGCCGACAGAGCCGGCGACAATCACTTCGCGGTCGCAGGCATCGGCCACGTCACGCCCCAGTTCGGCGGCGACGCGGTTCACCTCGCCAACGCGGTCCTGGCCATCGTGCAGTTTCAGCCGTGCGGCATTGCCCCCGAAGGAGTTTGTCAGGAACAGGTCCGATCCGGCCTCGACCGCGCCGGAATAGAGCGCGCGGATGCGGTCGGGGTGGTCGAGGTTCCAGAACTCGGGCGCGTCGCCCGATTGCAGCCCCATGTTGAAAAGCGTCGTGCCTGTTGCCCCGTCGGCCAGAAGCCAGTCGCGATGTGCCAGAAGGCGCGAGAGGGCGTTGTCCGGCATGGTCTGGGACATGGACGGGCTCCGGTATGGTCTGCGCGGGCCCCGGCGCGGGGCAAGGGCACCCTTGTCGAACGACGGCCCACCGCGCCTGTCGGAGCGCGGTCAAACGAGGCCGGCGGGCGGGCTCAGTTCTCTGTAGCGATCTGCGCCTTGGCCTCTTTCATGCATTCGGCCATCTTGGCGCGGATCGTCGCCTCGTCGGCCTTGTCGCCGAGGTCGCCGGCCAGCTTGCGATAGACATCTTCGTGGCCGGCCTCCTCGAAATCGGATTTCACCACTTCCTTGGCGTACTCATCGGCGGCCTCGCCCGATTTGCCCAGCAGGTCGGCGGCCCAGAGACCGACCAGCTTGTTGCGGCGGGCCTCTGCCCTGAACAGCATCTCGGCGTCATGGGCGAACTTGTTCTCGAACGCGTTTTCTCGGTCATCGAAGGTGGACATGGGGCGAACCTCGTCGTTGCAGATATCCGGGCGGGTCTTCCTCCCTGATATGCCCGCTGGAAGGCTTGCCCGCAAGTGGGGCTTGACGTAAGAGGCGCACATGCCGCAACCCGCCCCGGGATGCCGGCGGAAACGGAGATGGAATGGCAAGGCGCAAGAAGATCTACGAAGGCAAGGCCAAGGTGCTCTACGAAGGGCCGGAGCCGGGCACGCTGGTTCAGTATTTCAAGGACGATGCGACCGCCTACAACGCCGAGAAGCGCGATGTCATCGACGGCAAGGGCGTGCTCAACAACCGCCTGAGCGAGTTCTTCATGGTGGGGCTGAGCCATATCGGGGTGCCGACCCACTTCATCAAGCGCCTGAACATGCGCGAACAACTGATCCGGCAGGTCGAGGTGATCCCGCTGGAGATCATCGTGCGCAACTATGCCGCCGGGTCCATGGCCAAGCGCCTGGGCCTGGAGGAGGGAACGGCGCTGCCGCGCCCGATCGTCGAATATTCCTACAAGGACGACGCCCTGGGCGATCCGCTTGTGCCCGAGGAGTACATCCTCGCCTTCGGCTGGGCCACGCAGCAGGATCTCGACGACATCCTCTCGCTGGCGTTGCGGGTCAACGATTTCATGTCCGGTGTCATGCACGGGGTCGGAATCAAGCTGGTGGATTTCAAGATCGAGATCGGCCGGCTGTGGGACGGGGACTACATGCGCCTTGTCGTGGCCGACGAGATAAGCCCCGACAGTTGCCGTCTGTGGGATGTCGAAACCGGCCAGAAGCTGGACAAGGATGTCTTCCGCCGCGACCTGGGCAACCTGACCGACGCCTACACCGAGGTGGCCCGCCGCCTTGGCGTTATCCCGGCAAATTCCGCCCATCCCAAGCCGACGCTTATCAACTGATCTTCCGGGACGTTCAGGATCGCGTTCCAATATGAAAACAGGAGCCCGCCCATGAAAGCGACCGTTACCGTCATGCTGAAACAAGGCGTTCTGGACCCGCAGGGCGAGGCCGTACGCCATGCGCTCGGCGCGCTGGGCTTCGACGGTGTCGAGGGTGTGCGCCAGGGCAAGGTGATCGAGCTGGACCTGGCCGAGGGCACGACCGAGGACAGAGTGCGCGAGATGTGCGAGAAGTTGCTCGCCAACACGGTGATCGAGAGCTACCGGATCGAGATCGACTGATGCGCGCGGCGGTCCTGCGCGAGCTGCGCCAGCCGCTGAGCCTGGAAGACCGGCCCGATCCGGACTGCCCCGCCGATGGCGTCGTCTGTCGCGTGCTCGCCAGCGGTATCTGCCGCAGCGACTGGCACGCCTGGGAGGGGGGCGATCCGGTTACGCTTCCCCATGTTCCGGGCCACGAATACTGTGGCGAGGTCGTCGCCGCGGGCCGCGAGGTGCGCCGCTGGAGGGTGGGCGACCGGGTCATCGCGCCCTTCATCCTGGCCTGCGGGGACTGCCCCGATTGTGCCGCCGGTCACCAGACCGCCTGCGCTGACCAGGTCGTTCCGGGATTTACCTGTCCGGGGTCCTTTGCCGAGTTCATCGCGGTGCCCCATGCGGATCATAACCTGACAGCGCTGCCCGCGGGGCTGGACCCGGCGCTTGCGGCCGCGCTTGGCTGCCGTGTCACCACGGCCTGGCATGCGCTGACGGGGCGCGCTGCGCTGCGTCCCGGTGAATGGCTGGCCGTTTTCGGTGGCGGCGGGATCGGGATGTCGGCGCTTCTGCTGGCCAAGGGGCTGGGCGCACGCGTCGCGATCGTCGACGTGGTGCCGGACAAACTTGCCGAGGCAGCCCGGCTGGGCGCCGATGCCACCATCGACGCCCGCGACGGCGACCCCGCCGCCGCCGTGCGCGCGGTCACGGGTGGCGGCGCCGATGTCGCCGTCGAGGCGCTTGGTCGCACCGAAACGGCGGCCAACGCGCTGAAATCCCTGCGCAAGCTTGGGCGCATGGTCCAGGTTGGCATGCCCGCGGGCGCACATGTCACCATGGCGCTGCCCATGGATGCGGTCTATGCGGGGCAACTGGCGCTTTTCGGCACGCGCGGGATGCCCGCCTGGCGCTACCCGTCGCTGTTGTCCTTCATCGAGGGCGCGGGGCTTGACCTGTCACCGCTGGTCACGCGCCGGGTGGCGCTGTCGGGGGCCAGCGCCGAACTGGCCGCCTTCGACGGTCCGACACCGCCGGGCATCGCCGTCATCACCGATTTTCGAGGCTAGGCGCGTGCACAGGCCCGCGCAATCCGTTATGCCACCCCAAACCGACCCGAGGATCCGCCCATGAAAGCCGCCGTCCTGCAATTTCCCGGCTCCAACTGCGACCGCGACCTGGCCGTTGCCCTGCGCAAGGCGGGCGCGGATGTCACGGTCGTCTGGCACAAGGACGACGGCCTGCCCGCGGGCACGGACCTCGTCGCGGTGCCGGGGGGCTTCTCCTTCGGCGACTACCTGCGCTGCGGGGCCATCGCCGCCAACTCGCCGATCTGCGGCGCGCTGGTGGATCATGCCGGGCGCGGCGGGTACGTGCTGGGCGTGTGCAACGGCTTCCAGGTCTTGACGGAAACCGGGCTGTTGCCCGGCGCGCTGATGCGCAACGCCCAGATCAAGTTCGTCTGCAAACCTGTTGTCTTGACCGTAGAAACCTCTGACAGCGCCTTTACCGAAGGCTATGGGCAGGGTGACAAGATCACGGTGCCCGTCGCGCATCATGACGGCAACTACTTCGCCGAGGATGCGGTGCTTGAAACCCTGCGGGCCGAGGACCGGATCGCCTTCACTTACCAGGACAATCCAAATGGCTCGGTCGCGGATATCGCGGGCATCCTGTCGCCGAACCGACGCGTGCTGGGGATGATGCCGCATCCTGAGCGCGCCGCCGATCCGGCGCATGGCGGCACCGATGGCGTGGCGCTCTTTGCCGCGTTGGTGGGTCAGCTCGCCCGAGCCTGATGGACGCCGCGCGCGCGGCGGGGTAGATTCGGACCATGTCTCGGACAGATCAGAAGCGCCGCGCGGGCGGCAACTGGGCGGTGCGCCTCACGGTGCTGGGCCTGCTGGCCGTGGCGTCGGCCGTGGTCTATTGGTCCGACCGTTTGCTGACGGAACGCTTCACCGAGCGCACCCGCAACAGTGCCGAGGTGCGCGTGGCGCTCTACTCGGCCAACCTGCTGAGCGAGTTGCAGCGCAATTCCATCGTTCCGCAGCTTCTGGCGCGCGACCCGGCGCTGATCGGGGCGCTGAACTCGGGCGATTATTCGCAATCCACCGCGCGGCTGCTGGGGTTCGTGGACGAGATCGGCGCCGCGTCGCTGCTGCTCCTGGACCGCGACGGGCGCATCGTCGCCGCGACCGACCGCGAACGGCTGGGCCAGACCCAGCGGTCCAGCCCGCATTTCTTCGAGGCGATCCGGTCGAACGAGACCGTTTTCACTGTCGAGGAACGCAAGGAGGGCGGCTTTGCCTTCACCTATGCGCGCCGGATCGAGGCCAACCAGGTTACTCTGGGCGTGGTCGCCGTCGAGGTGGACCTGGCCAAGCTGGAACGCAGTTGGGCGGGGATCTCGGACGCGGTCATGGTTACCGACAGCCAGGGTCGCGTGATCCTGGCGACCGAACCGCGCTGGCGCGGGCGCCGGGCCCCGGAGGCGCTTTCGCTGGTTGCGCCCCAGACCGCGATCGAGCGGGGGTTGCGCAGCGCGCCGGGCTGGTCTGCCCTGCCGATCGAGGGGTATCTGCGCGGCGATGGCGTCATGCGGCAGGAGGTCCGGGTGCCATTCCAGGGCTGGCGGCTGTTCAGCTTCACCACCTATGCGTCGGTGCGCGAGCGGGTGAACTCGATCCTGGCGCTGGAAATCATGGGGTTCGCGATTCTCCTGTCGCTGGTCTTCTGGGGGCTGAGCCGGAAATCCGCGCTGCGGATGCGCGTCTTTCAGCGTGAGTCGGCGGAGCTTCGCCAGTTGAACGTCCGCTTGCAGCGGGAAATCGCCGAGCGCGAGAAGGTCGAGAAGGACCTCGAAGTTGCCGAGCAGACCGTCGCGCAAACCTCGAAGCTGGCCGCCCTGGGCGAGATGTCGGCCGCCGTCAGCCACGAGTTGAACCAGCCTTTGGCGGCGATGAAAACCTATCTTGCGGGCGCCCGGCTTCTCCTTGCGCGCCATCGCCCGGAGGAGGCGCTGGCCAGCTTCCAGCGCATCGACGGGCTGATCGAGCGCATGGGCCAGATCACCAAGCAGTTGAAGTCCTACGCGCGCAAGGGCGGCGACACGCTCGAACCCGTCGATGTAAAGGATGCCGTGCTCTCGGCGCTGTCGATGATGGAGCCCCAGCTGCGTCAGCGCCAGGTGGCGATAACCCAGGCACTGCCCGACAGGCCGGTGCGGGTGATGGCCGACCGGCTGCGGCTGGAACAGGTCATCATCAACCTGCTGCGCAACGCGCTGGACGCCACAAAGCCGGTCGAGGACCCCGCCGTGGATATTCTTCTGGCCCAGGGCGAGACGGTACGCCTGAGCCTGCGCGACAACGGCCCCGGTATCGCCGATCTCGACAGTCTCTTCGAACCCTTTTACACGACCAAGGAACCCGGCGACGGGGTCGGGCTGGGCCTTGCCATTTCTTCGGGCATCGTGAACGACTTCGGCGGCCGGCTGACGGCGCGCAACGCCGCCGACGGGGGCGCGGTGTTCGAGGTGCAATTGCCGGCCTGGACGGCCGAACGTGAAGCAGCGGAGTGAGGTGCGCCATGGCACAGGCCATGAAGATTGCGATCGTGGATGACGAACAGGACATGCGGCAGTCGATCTCGCAGTGGCTGGCGCTGTCAGGCTACGACACCGAGGCTTTTGCCAGCGCCGAGGAGGCGCTCAAGGGCATCGGCAGCGACTATCCCGGCATCGTGGTCACCGACATCCGGATGCCCGGCATGGACGGGATGCAGTTCCTGAAAAAGCTCAAGAGCCAGGACAGTTCCCTGCCGGTCATCATGATCACCGGTCATGGCGACGTGCCCATGGCGGTTGAGGCGATGCGGGTCGGGGCCTACGATTTCCTGGAAAAACCCTTCAATCCCGACCGCATGACGGAACTGGCCCGCAAGGCCACCACCATGCGGCGCCTGGCGCTGGACAACCGCGCCCTGCGGCGCGAGCTGTCCGACGGCAGCGCGCTGATGTCCAAGCTTATCGGGGCCAGCCCCGTGATGGAGCGCCTGAAAGAGGATCTTCTGGATCTTGGCCAGGCCGATGGCCATGTCCTGATCGAGGGCGAAACAGGCACCGGCAAGACGCTTGTGGCCCACGCGCTTCATGCCGTGGGGGCGCGGGCCAGCAAGAAATTCGTGCTGATATCCTGCCAGGCCTACGACGAGGCCGCGCTGGCGCGGCGATTGTTCGGCCCGGTGGACCAGGACGACCCGATCCCGGCCATGGAAGAGGCGCGCGGTGGCACTCTGGTGCTGGAAGACATCGAAGCCCTCAGCCGCGACAGCCAGGCGCGGCTGCTGACGGCGATGAATGATCAGGGGACCCCGGGCGAGACCCGAATCGTCGCCATTTGCAACCTTCAGGACGAGGGCAAGACCTGCGAGAGCGAGCTGCGCTCGGACCTCTTTTACCGGTTGGCCGCGCTGCGTATCACCGTTCCGCCCCTGCGCCAGCGCGGCGAGGACATCCTGGCGCTCTTCACGCGGTTGAGCGAACAGTTCGCCGAGGAATACGGCTGCGACGCGCCCCAGGTCAGCGCGCAGGAGGCCGCGCAACTGTTGCAGGCGCCCTGGCCGGGCAACGTGCGGCAGTTGATCAACGTGGCCGAACGCGCGGTGCTTCAGAACCGGCGGGGGACCGGGTCCATCGCGTCGCTTCTCATGGCCGACGAAGAGGTGCCCGAGCAGGCGATGACGACGGAAGGAAAGCCGCTCAAGGAATATGTCGAGGCCTTCGAGAGGATGCTCATCGACAACACCATGCGCCGGCACCGGGGCTCGATCGCCAACGTGATGGAGGAACTGTCACTGCCGCGCCGGACGTTGAACGAGAAGATGGCAAAGTACAGCCTGCAAAGGTCGGACTACCTGGAGTGACCCGTCCCCCCCGCCCACTGCTGTTCGATATGGACGGGTTGCTGCTGGACACCGAACGGGTGATTCAGGCGGCCTTCGTCGAGGAATGCGCGCGGCTGGGCCGGGCCGGCAACGAGGTGCACGATCTCTTCCTGGGCATGGTGGGCACGTCCGGGGCCGAAGTCTCGGAGCGGGTCGGGCGGTTTCTTGGCATGGGCGTGGACATGGTTGCCTTCAGCGCGGCGATCGAGGCCAATTTCAACCGTCGCACCGCGGATGGTGTGGCCATGCGCCCCACCGTGGCCGAGGTCATCCCGGCCCTTGCCGGGGCCGGGCACGACATGGCCGTCGTGACCTCGACCTCGGGCGACCGGGCGTGCCGTTACCTGGCGCAGGCCGGCCTGCTGGATCATTTCCGCTTCGTGCTGGGCGGTGACGAGGTCCCGGCGGCGAAGCCGGACCCGGCCCCCTACCGCATGGCCGCAGAGCGGCTGGGCTGCGCCCCCGGTGAGGCACTGGCCTTCGAAGACAGCGACACCGGCACGCGGGCCGCGGTGCGCGCGGGTTGCACCACGGTGCAGATTCCCGACCTGCGCCCGGCGGGGCAGCCCCTTCCCGCCCTGGGCCAGCATGTCAGCGTGAACCTTGCCGCGGGGCTGGCGCTCTTCGATCTTCCGGGCTGAATCCGGGCCGGCGTCAGTTTCACATTGTAATTTGCCTCGCGCCTCCCTTATGTAGGGAGACGGGCCGTTGTCAGGAGATGATCCTGCCCCCGGCTCCCGATGGATTTTCCGTCAAGGCATCGCGGAGAAAGACCCGACCTTCACGGACGATGGATATGGCCTTGCTCCGGCAGGCCATTGGAACAGCCCGCGGGCGCGGACCCTGACAGGATCATCGCGCCGGGCCACTGAGTTGACGGCTCCGGCCGTCGGAGAAGAAACGCGATGCACGGCGCGAGCAGGACAAGCAGGACAGGCGCGGCCCAAGGGCCCGCACCTGTCGCCGCCGCGCGCATCGCCAGAATTGGACATGACGCTGACAGGGACGCGCCCCCCGGGGTGCGTTCTTTCGCGTTGTGGGAACGGAAAACATGGCCAAGAAAATGCTCATCGACGCCACCCACGCGGAAGAAACCCGCGTCGTGGTGGTTGACGGAAACAAGGTCGAGGAATTCGACTTCGAAACACAGTCCCGCCGCCAGCTAGCGGGCAATATCTACCTTGCCAAGGTCACGCGGGTCGAACCCTCGTTGCAAGCGGCCTTCGTCGATTACGGCGGCAACCGGCACGGGTTCCTGGCGTTTTCGGAAATTCACCCCGACTACTACCAGATACCCACCGCCGACCGCGAGGCTCTGCTGGCTGAGGAACGCGCCTATGCCGAGGCCATGAAGGCCGAGGCAGAGGCCGAGGACGACCCCAAGCCCAAACGCCGCCGCTCGCGCGCCAAGCCCAAGGCCGCCGCGACCGAGGGCAGCGATGCCGTGACCAGCACCGCCCCAGTCGACGCGCAGGAGCCGACACAGGACAGGCCCGAGGAAGAGATCTCGGGCGACATCGAGGGCATGCAGGTGCTCGACGGCGGCGTGATCGACGCCGGGCCAGACGAGGGCAGCTCGCCCATGGAAACCGTGGCCGAGACCCCGGTCGAGACCCCCGCGGCCACGGACGACGATGGCGACGGCGCCACGGTCGCGGGAAATGCCAGCGCCCGCGATGACAGCATCGAGAGCGTCGCCGACGAGGACGACAGCGAAGAGGTGCGCCTGGTGCGCAAGCCGCGCCCGCGCCGCTACAAGATCCAGGAAGTGGTGAAGGTCCGCCAGATCATGCTCGTGCAGGTCGTCAAGGAAGAGCGCGGCAACAAGGGCGCCGCGCTGACCACCTACCTGTCCCTCGCGGGCCGCTATTGCGTTCTCATGCCGAATACCGCCCGGGGTGGCGGCATTTCGCGCAAGATCACCAATGCCGCCGACCGCAAGAAACTCAAGGCGATCGCCACGGAAATGGACGTGCCGCAGGGGGCCGGGCTCATCATACGCACCGCCGGGTCCCAGCGCACCAAGACCGAGATCAAGCGCGATTACGAGTATCTTCAGCGCCTGTGGGAGCAGATCCGCGAACTCACCCTGAAGTCCATCGCTCCTGCGCCGATCTACGAAGAGGGCAACCTTATCAAGCGCTCGATCCGCGATCTCTATAACAAGGAGATCGACGAGGTGCTGGTCGAAGGCGACGCGGGCTATCGCACGGCCAAGGACTTCATGAAGATGATCATGCCGTCCCACGCGCGCAACGTGAAGCACTACACCGAAGGCCTGCCGCTGTTCGCGCGCTACCAGGTCGAGGGTTATCTGGGCAGCATGTTCAACCCCACGGTGCAGTTGCCCTCGGGCGGCTACATCGTGATCGGCGTGACCGAGGCGCTGGTGGCCATCGACGTGAACTCGGGCAAGGCCACCAAGGAAGGCTCGATCGAGCAGACGGCGACCAAGACCAACCTGGAAGCCGCCGACGAGGTTGCCCGCCAGCTACGCCTGCGTGACCTGGCCGGGCTGATCGTCATCGACTTCATCGACATGGACGAGCGAAAGAACAACGCGGCCGTCGAAAAACGCATGAAGGACCGGCTCAAGACAGACCGCGCCCGGATCCAGGTTGGGCGCATCTCGGGCTTTGGCCTGATGGAGATGTCGCGCCAGCGTCTGCGCCCGGGCATGCTCGAAGCGACGACCCAGCCCTGTCCGCATTGCCACGGCACGGGGTTGCTGCGGTCGGACGACAACGTGGCGCTGGGAATCCTGCGTCAGATCGAGGAAGAGGGCGTGCGCGGCCGCACCCGCGAGGTGCTGGTCAAGGCGCCCGTGGGGATCGTCAACTACCTGATGAACCGCAAGCGGGAACACATCGCCCAGATCGAGGCTCGTTACGGGTTGTCCGTCCGGCTCGAGGCGGATGTCGCGTTGGTCTCGCCTGATTTCCAGATCGAGAAATTCAAGCAGGCCAGCCGGGCCGTGGCGGAAGTGGACAGTGCCGTCATATCGTCGGAGACCGCCGTGATGGCCGAACCCGAGGACGAGCCCGAGGCTGCACCGGAACCGGCCCCCGTGGCCGCCGCCCCGGCCGCAGAGAGCGAGGAACAGCCCAAGAAGAAACGCCGGCGTCGGCGCCGGCGGCGCAAGGGCAGTGGCACCGGCGAGGGCCAAACCCCCGATGCTCAGTCCGCCGATCAGGCCAATGGACAGGCCGCGGACGAGACGCCCGCTGCGGCGCCATCGGATGATGCCCCCGCCGAAATCGCCCCTGAAACCTCTGAGGACGCGCCCAAGCCCAAGCCCAAGCGCACCAGAAGCCGCCGTAAAAAGGCGGACGCCCCGGCCCCGGCCGCCGAAGAGGTCGTCCCGGAGACCGCAGACAGCGCAGCCGCACCCGATGCGGAAGCTGCGCCGGAAGCCGGTGCAGAGTCCGTGGAGAAGCCAAAGCCGAAGCGGACCCGCACCCGAAAGAAGAAGGTCGAGGCCCCCGCAGAGGAGGCGGCCCCCGAGGCCGGGCCCGCCCAGCCCGACACCCCCGAGGCGACCCCCGGGGCCGAGGCGGAAAAGCCCAAGCCCAAGCGGACGCGGACCCGCAAGAAGAAGGTCGAGGCGGCGCCCGAGGACAGCGCCCCGGCGCCTGACGCGGACCCAGCGCCCGCACCGGCACCCGACGCCGCGGAAACCAAGGCACCCGAGCCGAGCCCCGCGCCTGCGCCGGAGCCGGTCGCGGCCGAGCCCGCGCCAGAGCCGTCCGCCAAGGCCGAAGCAGCACCGGAGACGGCCGACACCGCGTCCAAGAAACCTGCCAAGTCCAAGCGGCGCGGTTGGTGGGCCCTGGGCCGGTAGCGCGCCGACAGAGACCGACAACCGCCGTGCCCCCCGGGGCGCGGCGGTTCGCGTTCGGGGATCAGGGGTGCGGGCCGCGCTCGATCAGGTAGATCTGGTGGCCGTCGTCCTCGCGCTGGTCCAGCAGCCGATGACCGGCCTCGTGGCAGAAATGCGGGATGTCGATCACCGCGACGGGATCGTCCGCCAGCACCCGCAACCGTGCGCCCGGCGGCATCCCGCGCAAGACCCTGCCGGCGCGCAGGACGGGCAGGGGACACTTCAACCCGCGGGCATCAAGGGGTGTTTCCGTGCTCATGCGCTGCCCATGCGCGAAACGGCCCGGCTTGTCCAGTTGCAGGCCACTAACAGCCCTGTGACAAAGAGTGGCGTGACCCCGGCCCTCGCAGTCGCTATCTGGGGGTAAATGACCAAGAGGGTGCCATGTTCGCCGCTGAAACCTTTCTCGATGCCTCGCTGCTGCCCGCGGTGCTGATTGCCATCTCCGCCGGGGTGTTGTCGTTTCTCAGCCCCTGCGTGCTGCCGATCGTGCCGCCTTACCTGGCCTACATGGGCGGGGTCAGCCTCTCGGACATGGGCGAGGGCGACGCGGCATCGCGGCGCAAGGCCGTGGGAGCGGCGCTCTTCTTCGTGTTGGGGCTTTCGACCATCTTCCTGCTGCTGGGGGCGGCAGCCTCGGGGCTGGGGCGGATGCTGCTGGCCTACCAGGACTGGATGCTGATCGGCGCGGGTGTCGTGATCATGGGCTTCGGGCTGCATTTCCTCGGGCTTTACCGCGTCGCCTTCTTGGATCGTGAAATGCGCGTGGACGCCGGCGACCGGGGTGGCACCGCGCTTGGGGCCTACGTGCTGGGGCTGGCTTTCGCGTTCGGCTGGACGCCCTGCCTTGGCCCGATCCTGGGCGCGATCCTGGGGCTGGCGGCGACCGAGGCCGATATCGGGCGTGGTGTTGCCATGCTGGCCGCCTACGCCGTCGGGCTGGGTATACCGTTCCTGCTGGTCGCGGCCTTCTTTCCCAGCCTGACCGGGGTGATGGCCTGGATGAAGCGCCACATGGGCGCCATCGAGAAGACCTCGGGCGCGCTGCTGGTGCTGGTGGGGCTGATGATGGTTACCGGGCAGTTCACGGCCTTCAGCTACTGGCTGCTCGAGGCGTTCCCGGCACTGGCCACCCTGGGCTGAGGCCCGATGCCGGGCACCCTTATTTTCGCCAGAAATCGCGGCTAGACTGCGGGACAGGCAGTTTCGGGCGTGATCCATGACCAGTGAAACCCATCGTGACGTGGCGCGGCGCCGGGTGTTCTACATCCCCGGCTATGACCCGATTCACCCGCGCCGTTACCGCGAGCTTTATCGCAAGGAGTCCAACGCGCAGGCGGCGATTTCCGATTACGAGGTTACCATGGCGCCCAAACCGGGCGGCAAGACCTTCGGCTGGACCGCCGAAGGCCGGATCGACGGCAAGCGGACCAAGGCGCGCATCGACGTGCTTGTCTGGTCGGACATCGTGCGCCGTTCGATGGGCAAATCCATCCCGGCCACCTATCGCCAGCTTGTGCAGACCTCCTGGGTCTATATCGGCACCGGGGCGCTCTGGCGGCTCATGCGGCTGCGCAAGGGGCCGGTGATCGCCGCGCTCTATCCTGTGGGGATGCTGATCGCGCAGGCGCTCATGGCGCTGCTGGTTGCCGTCCTCGCCGCCCGGGCCCTTGGCTGGGGCCTCACAGGCGGCTTCGAGGCCATAACCGGCTGGCTTGATGCACGTTACCCGGTTCCGGCCGGCACGCCGCCGGTGGATTACACCGTCTATGCCGTGGCCCGGACCGTGCTGATGTGGGCGCTAGGGGGGCTGGTGTGCTGGCGGATGCTGACCTGGTTCAAGCACCAGGATGGCCGTTTTTTCGCCTATTACCTCATGCACGACTATGCCTTCTCGGCGCGCTGGATGGGCGCCAACCCGCCCGAACTGGAAAAGCGCATGTCCGATTTCCGCGCCACCATCGCCCGCGCGCTGCAAGACCCCGTGGACGAGGTTCTGGTGGTTGGCCATTCCTCGGGCGCGCATCTCGCCGTTTCGGTATTGGCCGACCTGATCCGCGCCGGAGAGGTGCCCGAGGACGGCCCCGAACTGGCCTTTCTCAGCCTTGGGCAGGTGGTGCCAATGGTGTCTTTCCTGCCCCGCGCCGGCCGGCTGCGCGCCGACCTGCATTACCTGAGCCAGCGCACTGAACTGACCTGGGTGGACGTGACCGCCCCCGGCGACGGCTGCGCGTTTGCGCTGTGCGATCCGGTGGCAGTCTCTGGCGTGGCACCCGAGACTGGCAAACGCTGGCCGCTGGTGCTGTCCGCAGCCTTCACGCAGACGCTGTCACCCGCGCGCTGGAAAGAGTTGCGCTGGCGGTTCTTCCGGCTGCATTTCCAGTATCTCTGCGCCTTTGACCGGCCGGGCGATTACGATTATTTCCGGATCACCGCCGGGCCTCGCACCCTTGCACGCCGTTTCGAGGCCCGCGCGCCGTCGAAATCGCGCATTGACCTTCCGGCCTCGAAATACACAAGCATGTGCCATGATGCCGATCCCCCCGAAACCGCCCTCTCGGCCTGAGCGGGTCTCGCTCTGGCGCTATATGCGGCTGTTTCGCGCGGACATCCTGTCGGCGCAACCTGCCAAGCTCTACCGTGCCTGGATGGCCGAGTTCCGCACGCCCTTCTTCCGGTCCTACCTGGCCAACGATCCGGCGCTGGTGCGGCGGGTTCTCAAGGAACGGCCCGACGATTTTCCGAAGTCCGACCGGATCGGTGCGGGGCTGAGGCCGTTGCTGGGCGAGAGCGTCTTTCTGACCAACGGCGCGACCTGGAAACGCCAGCGCCGCATCATCGACCCGGCCTTCGAGGGGGGGCGGCTGCGCGATACCTTCCCGGCCATGTGGGCGGCAGGTGAGGCGGCGGTCGCCCGCCTTGGAGAGGTTGGCGGGTCCGGCCCCTTCGACGTGGAACCCGAGACCAGCCATGCCGCTGCCGACGTGATCTTTCGCACGCTGTTTTCCATCCCGATCGAGCACGAGACCGCGCGGCAGGTCTTCGAGGCGTTCCGCGCTCACCAGCGCACGCAGCCGATCCTGAACCTGGCGGCGTTCCTGCGCGGGCCGCGCTGGATGCCGCGGTTCTTCAGGCGGCAAACCAAGAGCACCGCGCGCGACATCCGCGCCCTGATCACCCGCCTGACTGCCGACCGAATGGCGCAGATCACGGCAGGGACCGCGCCGGACGACCTGGCCACCAAGATCATGACCACCGCCGACCCGCAGACCGGCGACCGCTTCGATACCGCGGAAATGGTCGATCAGGTCGCGATCTTCTTTCTTGCCGGTCACGAGACCAGCGCCAGCGCGCTGGCCTGGACGCTCTACCTGATGGCGCTTTACCCCGAGTGGCAGGAAAAAGTCGCCGAAGAGGCCCGCGCGCTGGATGGGGGCTGTGATTTCAAGGTGATGTCGCAGTTGAAGATCAGCCGCGACGTCTTCCGCGAGGCGTTGCGGCTTTACCCCCCGGTGCCGATGATGGTGCGCGAGACGTGCCAGGCGGAACAGATGCGCGACCGCGTGGCGCCCAAAGGCAGCCAGGTGGTGCTGTCTCCCTGGCACCTGCACCGGCATACCAGGCTCTGGGACAATCCTGACGGTTTCGACCCCGCCCGATGGGCGACCGAGAACGGCAAGACCTGTCAACGTGACGCCTATATCCCCTTCTCGGCGGGGCCGCGCGTTTGCACCGGGGCGGGCTTCGCCATGGTCGAGGGGCCGTTGCTGCTGTCGATGCTGGTGCGGCGGTATCGGTTGCGCCCCGTCGAGGGGCGCGCGCCCGTGCCCGTGGCGCATCTGACCGTGCGATCGCGCGACGGCATCTGGCTGACGCTGGAGGCGCGCGACGACTGACCACGCGGTGGCCTCAGGCGCCGGGGTCCGCCTCGGCCTTGAGGGCGTCCAGCACGAAGACGCGGATCGCCGAAGCCAGGCCGACGTCGCCGCGCGACTCGTCGATCTCGATGGCCAAGCCGTTGATCGACTGTCCGCGTTGCGCCGCGATGCGGCGGAATTCGCGCCAGAAACCCTCTTCCAGCGAAACGCTCGTCCGGTGCCCGCGCAGCGTGAGCGAGTGCTTGACGGGTCGGCCGGTCACTCGTCCTCGAACCGCTGTTGATCGAGGTGCCGACGGGCCTTTTCATCGCGCGCCGTGTCCAGCAGTTTCTGTGCCTTGGTGCGGCCGTGCTTGATCGCGTTCTCGTCCGCGCGGGCCTTCCGTTCCGCCCGCGCCTTGGTCTTGCGATGCTTGCCCAGGTTCACGACGCTCATTTCGGGCCGATCATGTCCTCGGGCCGCACGACACGGTCGAAGGTCTCTTCATCGACAAAACCCAGCTTGACCGCCTCTTCGCGCAGCGTGGTGCCGTTCTTGTGTGCGGTCTTGGCCACGGTGGTGGCATTGTCATATCCGATGGTCGGGGCCAGCGCCGTGACCAGCATCAGGGATTCGGTCATCAGCTTCTCGATGCGCTCTTCGTTGGCGCGGATTCCCGTCAGCATCCTTTCGGTGAAACTGTCGGCGGCATCGCCCAGCAACTGCATGGATTGCAACAGGTTGTAGGCCATCATCGGGTTGTAGACGTTCAGTTCGAAATGGCCCTGGCTGCCGGCAAAGGAGATCGCCGCGTCGTTGCCAAGGACATGGGCGCAGACCTGCGTCAGCGCCTCGGCCTGTGTCGGGTTCACCTTGCCCGGCATGATCGAGCTGCCCGGTTCGTTTTCCGGCAGGATCAGTTCGCCGAGACCCGACCTGGGACCCGACCCGAGGAACCGGATGTCGTTGGCAATCTTGTAGCAGGCCATGGCGGTGGTCTTGACCGCGCCGGACATGAAGACCATGGCGTCATGAGCGGCCAGCGCCTCGAACTTGTTGGGGGCGGTGACGAAGGGCAGACCGGCGATCTCGGCCATGTGCCGGGCGACGGTGGTGTCCCAGCCCGGGGCGGTGTTCAGACCGGTGCCGACGGCGGTGCCGCCTTGGGCCAGTTCGTGGATCTTGGGCAGGGCCTGCTTGATCCGTTCGATCCCGTTCTCGACCTGCTGGGCATAGCCCGAAAATTCCTGTCCCAGGGTCAGCGGGGTGGCGTCCTGCGTATGAGTGCGGCCGATCTTGATGATGTCGCTGAATTCATCAGACTTGGCGCGCAGCCCGGCCAGCAGCTTTTCCAGCCCTGGCAGCAGGGTATCATGCACCGTCATGGCGCAGGCGATGTGCATCGCCGTCGGGAAGGTGTCGTTCGAGGACTGCCCCATGTTGCAATGATCGTTCGGGTGCACCGGGTCCTTCGATCCGATCTGACCGCCCAGGATCTCGATGGCGCGGTTGGAAATGACTTCGTTGGCGTTCATGTTCGATTGCGTACCCGAACCCGTCTGCCAGACCACCAGGGGGAAGTGATCGTCCAGCTTGCCGGCCACGACCTCGGCGGCCGCCGCGATCATGGCGTCGGCCAGTTTCGGGTCCAGCTTGCCGCTGTCGCGGTTGGCCATGGCGCAGGCCTGCTTGATCACGCCAAGCGCGCGGACGATGGCGACCGGCTGCTTTTCCCAACCGATGGGAAAATTCATCAGGCTGCGCTGGGTCTGGGCGCCCCAGTAACGATCTGCCGGCACTTCCAGCGGGCCAAAGCTGTCGGATTCGGTGCGGGTCTCTGGGCGGGTCTGGGTCATGGGGATGTCCTTGCGGTATGCCGTTGTATGCCAGATACCGCCCCGACATCGTGACCGCAACTGTCAGAATGCCGCGCGGGCCGGCCGGGGTTACTTGCGGAACTTGTCGAGGCTGACGACCTCGGCCTCCGTGTGCGCGTCGTCCTCGGCGCCCGGCTCGGCCATCTCGTCCATGGGGGCACCCTCGTCCTCGGCGCCGGTTTCTTCCTCTTCCTGGGTCTCGAAGCGCAGGCCAAACTCCACCGAGGGGTCCACGAAGGTCTTGATCGCATCGTAGGGGATGTAAAGCGGTTCGGGCGCGTCGCCGAAGTTCAGGGTGATGGCAAAGCCGTCCTCGCCCACGGTCAGGTTGTCGAACCAGTGCTGGATGACGATCGTCATCTCACCCGGGTAGCGGTCGGACAGCCAGTCGGCGATTTCGACGTCGGGGTGCAGGGTATCCAGTGTGATGAAGAAATGATGCTGGCCCGGCAGTCCCTCCTGTTCGACACGGGTCAAAACCTTTCGGATCAGGCCGCGCATGGCTGCGTGCATCAGGTTGCCGTAGTCGATGGTGCTGGTCACGGGGTCCGTCCTTTGATCAGTGGGGGTTAGCATACGGGATTCGAACCGGAGGAAAAGGGGCTAGAGCAATCCGATCCCGACACCGGCGAGGGTGACCGTGCCAAGGCCTTGCAACAATGGCCATTTTCGCCACAGCAGTAGCATGGCCGCCAGCAGCACCAGCGCCAGGGCCGCGGGCTGGAAGCTGGCCCGGTCGGGGGCCAGCAGATGCAGGGGGCCTGCGCGCAGACGGTCCACCGACGCAAACAGGACGTGCACCGCGAACCAGACCGACAGGTTGGCGATGACCCCGACCACGGCGGCGGTCACGGCCGATAGCGCCGCGTTGATCCGCGGGCGGTGTTCCAACCAGTCGATCAAGGGCGCGCCCGCGAAGATCCAGATGAAGCAGGGCACGAACGTCACCCAGAGCGTCATTCCCCCCGCCAGCAGGCCAAGCCCGGCGCCGCCGGCATTCATCCCCGCGGTGATACCGACGAATTGCGTCACCAGGATCAGCGGGCCGGGGGTGGTCTCGGCCAGGCCGAGAGCATCCAGCATCTGCCCGGCGCTGATCCAGCCTCGGGCGGTCACCACCTCTTGTGTCATGTAGGCCAGAACCGCATAGGCCCCGCCAAAGGTCACCACGGACAGCTTGGAAAAGAACAGGCCGATGGCCAGCAGCAGGTCGGCCCCGGCCAGTGCGGCCCCCGCGACGGGCACGGCCCAGAGCGCCCCGCCGATCAGTAGCGGGCGCAGGCTGCGGCGCGTTTGGGGGCGTGTGCCGCCCGGCGGTATCGGCCCGCTGAACCGCCAACCGCCCCAGGCCGCGGCCAAGGCGATGACCAGCGGGAAGGGCAGGTTGAACAGGAACAGCGCCAGGAACGACAGCCCTGCCAGCAGCATGTGCTCACGCCCGGCCAGTGCCTTGGCCGACAATCGCAGGATGGCCTGGATGACGATGACGACCACCGTGGCCTTGATCCCGAGAAACCCCGCCTGCACCAGCGGCAGGTCGGCCAGCGCGCCATAGGCCAGGGCCAGCGCCGCGATGACCACGGCCCCCGGCAGCACGAAGAGCCCGCCCGCGATCAGCCCGCCCGGGACCCCGCGCAGCCGCCAGCCGGCATAGGTGGCCAGCTGCATCGCCTCGGGCCCGGGCAGCAACATGCAAAACGACAGGGCGCGCAGGAACTGCGCCTCGGTCAGCCAGGGGCGCTCTTCGACAAGCTCCCGGTGCATAAGGGCGATTTGTGCCGCCGGTCCGCCAAAGGACAAAAGGCCGATCCGCCCGAAGACGCGGGTCAGCTCGGCTAGGGTGTGCGACATGAGACCATCAGGCGCTCAAGCCCGTGGAAATGGTAAACGTCCGCGTAGCGCGGTGGCGTGACAAGGGTCAGGTCCGGGCAGCGCTCGAACAGCACGCGCAGCCCCAGCAGCAGTTCCATTCGCGCCAGCGGAGCGCCGACGCAGAAATGGATGCCGCCGCCGAAACTGGTGGACAGCACGCCGTCGCGGTTCGGGTCGAACCGGGCCGCGTCCTCGAAGGTGTCGGGGCAGCGGTTGGCCGCGCCCAGGATGCATTTCACCCGGTCGCCGCGCCGGAAGCCATGGCCGAAAAGCGCCAGGTCCTCGTAGACCCAGCGGTCGAAGATGTGCAGCGGCGGATCAAGGCGAAGGCATTCCTCGACCACGTCCTCGTCCACCTGCCGGTGGTCCTGTTCGACCAGCAGTTTCACCGCGTTGCCCATGGCATGGACCGTTGCCTCGTGGCCCGCGTTCAGCAACAGGATACAAGTGCTGATCAACTCGTCGGTGGTCAGTTTCTCGCCCTCTTCCTCGGCGGCGATCAACTGGGTGATCAGGTCTTCGCCGGGGCGGCTGCGCCGCTCCTCGATATAGCCGCGCAGGAATTCGGAAAAGTCGGTCGAGGCTGCCATGGCGCGGGCCTCGACCTCGCGCGTGCGCCCGGCCTGGTACATGGCGACCATGGCGGTGGACCAGTCCAGAAGCTGGCCAGCCATGGTCTCGGGCACGCCCAGAAGGCGGCAGATGACGATGACGGGAATGCGCTGGCAATAGGCGGGCAGCAGGTCGAAATCGCCCTCCGGGAAATCGTCGACCAGGTCATGGGCCAGCGCCTCGACCTCTGCTCGCATCCCCATGATCCGGCGCGAGGTGAAGGCCCGCAGCACCAGCGACCGCAGCCGGGTATGGCGCGGCGGCTCCAGTTCCAGCATGGAATGGGCCTCGATGTCGTAGAAGGGGCGCAGCCGGTCCGGGATCGGGTCGGTATGCCCCTCTGGCACCTCGCGGCCCAGGCGCCGGTCCTTTAGCAGGGCCATGACCGCAGCGTAGGAAGTCGCGCAGACCGCGCCGTAATCCTCCCACCAGAAAAGCTGCCCCCCGGCGCGGGCCTGGTCATAGAAGGGGTAGGGGTTCTGGACGAAATCGGGATCGGTGGGGGATTGGTGCAAGCGCAGCATCGGGATCAGTCGGCGGCTTCCAGCGCGTCCACGATGGGCAGGAAATCGACGGCCTTCAGCGAGGCGCCCCCGACCAGTGCCCCGTCCACGTCCGCGATGCCGAAGATCTCGGCGGCATTGGACGCCTTGACCGACCCGCCGTAGAGAATGCGGATGGCCAGCCCCGCTTCGGTGCCGAACCGTTCGATCAGCGCGTCGCGCAGGGCGTTGTGGACCGCGCCGATCTCGTCACTGGTGGGTGTCAGCCCGGTGCCGATGGCCCAGACCGGTTCATAGGCCAGCACCGTGTTCGCGCCGGTGCAGCCCTCGGGCATTGACCCGGCCATCTGCCGGTGCAGCACGTCCAGCGTGTCGCCCGCCCGATATTCCGCCTCGGTCTCGCCGATGCACAGGATCGCGGTCAGCCCGGCGCGCCAGGCGGCCTGGGTCTTGGCGTTGACGTCGGCATCGGTTTCGCCGTGGTCGGCGCGGCGCTCGGAATGGCCTGTGATGACATAGGTTGCGCCCGCATCGGCCAGCATCTCGGCCGAGATATCGCCGGTATGGGCACCGCTCGCGGCGGCGTGGCAGTCCTCGCCCCCCACTGGCCAGCCAAGGGCCGCCATGCGGTGCACCAGCGTGGCAGGCCCGCAGATCGCGGTATCGACCGAGGGGGAGGGCTTGGCCGCGGCCATCTTTTCCAACTCGGCCAGGTCGGCGGCCAGCCCGTTCATCTTCCAGTTTCCGGCGGCGAGTTTGCGGCGCATCGGGCGTCCTCCTGTCGTGTGGGTTTCGGCTTGGGTTGTGTTAGGGATCACGGCATTCGGGGATGAATGCAAGTGACAAGGGGACGAAAATGATTCCGAGACTGGATGCACAGGCGCTTTTGGCGGGCGAGGACAAGGCCGTCGAGGCGGTGCGTGCGGGCGCAGCGCGGGTGGGGTTCCTGACGCTGCACAACACGCCCATCCCCGAGCGCCAGGTGCGCGAGGTGATCGCGGCCTACCGGGCGTTCTTCCAGCGGCCCGAGGCAGACAAGGCGGCCGTGGACATGGCGCGCACCGGGGCCAGCAGGGGCTGGGGCGGCGCGCGATCCGAACAGGTCGACCCGCAGGCCAACCCCGATTACAAGCAAGTCTTCGATTGCGGTTACGAGGCCCCCGAGACGGGCCTTGCCACCTATGCGCCCAACCTCTGGCCGGATCGGCCCGAGGGGTTTCGCGAAACGATCGAGAGCTACTACCGCGACGCCTGCGCCTTCTCGCTGGACTTGCTGGGGGCGATCGCCGGGGCCATCGGAGAAGACAAGTCCTATTTCGCCGACAAGTTCGACCGGCCCATGGCGCTGCTGCGGGGCAACTATTACCCTAGGCGCCCCGACTGGGCCGGCGACCGCGATTTCGGCATCGCCACGCATACCGATTACGGCTGCCTGACCCTGCTGGCCACCGATGGCACACCGGGGCTGGAGGTGCGCAAGCGGGGCGGCGGCTGGGCAGAGGTGACGGCCGCGCCGGGCGAATTCATCGTCAATTTCGGCGAGATGCTCGAATTGTGGACGGCCCGACGCGTGGTGGCCACGCCGCACCGGGTCAAGGGAAGCGCGCAGGACCGCATATCGGTGCCCTTGTTCTTCAACCCGAACCACGACACGAACGTCGCACCCATGGGGTCGGGGCGGGTCATCCGGGCCACCGATCACCTGCAAAAGCGGTTCGACGAAACCTATGTGCATTTAAAGGCCAAGGCAGTGTGATCCGGGTCGCGGCGTCATCGCGGCAGATCGTTCGCCCGGCCGCGGATCAGGTCAAAGAAACCTGAGCGCTTCCCGGGCCAGCGCGCCGGCCTCGGAGGGGTCCTCGCGGGCGGCGTCGGGCAGGGTCCAGTAGGGCATGGCGCTGGTCGTGCCGTCGGCCCGGTCATGGACCCAGCGGGTGCAGCCCTTGGCCTCGAGGTGGTCCTGGAATGCGCCCGCCCCCTTGATCATCAGCCCGTGTTCGGGATGGAGGATCGCGAAGATCCTGCCATCGTGATAAAGGCACAACCCGCCCATCATCCTGCGGGTCGTTATCTCGCCCGGGAGGTCTGAAAAGAGGTCCTTGGCATAGGCGATCTCGGCGGCCGAGACGCCCATCAGCCGTGGCCTTGCTCCGCCGAGAGTTCCTCGACATCCTTGAACTTGATCGATTCACCGCAGCCGCAGGCATCTTCCACGTTGGGATTGCGGAACTTGAAGCCCGCTTCCAGCAGGCCGACCTCGTAGTCGATTTCCGTGCCGAACAGGAACATTTGCGCCATGGGGGCGATCATCACCCGTGCGCCGTCCTGTTCGACCACCTCGTCATTGGGGTCGATCGCCTCGGCATAGTCCATGGTGTATTCCATGCCCGCGCAGCCGCCCTTCTTGACGCCGATGCGAAGGCCTTGGTGACCGTCCCGCTCCATCAGGCTGACAATCTGGGCCGTCGCCTTCGCTGTCAGGGTGACGGCCTGTTTTCCGGGGATGCCGAACATGGGAGGCTCCTGTTGATACTCTGTGATAAAACCTAGGCGGTCAGGACGCTTATCTCAAGGGGCCTGCGCGGCCATGGTGGGTCAGAGCGGAGCCGCGGCAGCCTCGAAACTGTCCCCTCGTGAAAGTGTCCCCGTGTCGCGTCGCGCTACATGAAGCCCAGTTCCAGCCGCGCCTCGTCGGACATCATGTCCATGCCCCAGGGCGGGTCCCAGGTCAGTTCCACGTCGGCCATTTGGACGCCGGGTACGGCAGACACGGCATCGTGGACCCAGCCGGGCATCTCGCCGGCGACGGGACAGCCCGGGGCGGTCAAGGTCATGATGACGTGAACCTCGCCGGCCTCCGTTATGTCGATCGTGTAAATGAGTCCCAGATCGTAAATGTTGACCGGGATTTCAGGGTCATAGACCGACTGGCACGCCTGGACGATGGGATCGTAAAGCGCGTGCTCGGTGGTTGATGGCTTGATCAGCGGGGCGCCTTCCAAGGGCTGGCTCTGGTCGGTCATTGCACATATCCCGAATTATTCCTGAGCATTCATATAAGAATTCAGGGGGTCGGGTAAAGGGGCGACAAACCCGAGTTGATCCTCGCCGGAGCAAAGGCAGGCGGTCAGGACAGGGGTCGGCGGGTCGCCCGGGCGGCAGTGCTTCCGCCCGGGAGCGTGGCGATCAGAAGGCCCAGGACAGGCCGGCCTTGATCTGGATGTTGTCGTCCCAGCCATCCATGTTGCAGTCCTCGCCGCTGAAGCCGACTGGGCCGCTGCAGTCCTCGCCGTTGAAGTAGCTCTTGTCGTCGAAGC
The DNA here is from genome assembly GCF_035270045.1 of Salibaculum sp. Classification (NCBI taxonomy): domain Bacteria; kingdom Pseudomonadati; phylum Pseudomonadota; class Alphaproteobacteria; order Rhodobacterales; family Roseobacteraceae; genus Salibaculum; species Salibaculum sp. The sequence goes on along the minus strand of NZ_DATFIP010000084.1, from coordinate 9,253 downwards.
GCGTCATCAGCGCCTCGACCTTGAAGCTGGTCGTCTCGGACATGGCATGTTCCACGCCCAGGCCGACCACGGCCCCGACCCGGGTATCGCTCAGGTCGAAATCGGAGGACGAGGCGGGGAGGGACGATGCGGTCAGGTCCGACTGGGCCAGGGCCAGGCCGCCGGTTGCATAGAAGATGCTGTCACCGGTGGCGATACCCGCTCGCCCGCGCACCGTCGCCATGGACTTGAGCCGCGATTCGATCTCGCGATAGCCATCCGCCGTGCGGGTCGCGTTGTTGGAATACAGCGCAAGGTCGCCCAGCACACCGTAGACGAAGCTGCCGCTCTGCCAGTTGTAGCCGGCATGGCCACCGATCCCGGCGCCCATCGACGTGACGTCGAAGGTGCCACCATAGTCGTCGTAGTCCTGATCCCAGATCGAGGCCTTGTTGGCCAGAAGGGCGACATCGGCGCCGTAGAAGCCGCCGGACCAATCCCGACCGGGGGCAAGGGCCCCGGTTCCGCCACTGCCCGTTCCACCGATATGGTAGTTCAGGGCTGCGGTCACCTGGGCGTAGTCGGCATGGCCTTCTTCGGCGTTGTCCGACTCTCCGATTCCGTCGAGGCGAGTATAGCTGGCCTCGACATTCCAGGACAGTGTATCCGACACCATCCGTTCGACACCGAAGCCGACGGTCAGGCCACCGTAGCGGCCGCCGAGGTCTTCTTCGCTGCCGTAGCTGTTGGTCACGTTGGCCAGGGTCACGCCACCCAGAACATACATGAGCGCGTCATTGACCGCGACGCCGGTCCGGCCGCGCAGGCTGAAGCTCTGGTCGACCGACACGTCGATTTCGCCGTAATCGGCATCGTAGCGGGCCGACATTTTTGTGGCATCCAGGCGCGCCTCGACCCCGTAAACCATGGCGCCGCTTTGCCAATTGTAGCCCCCGGCAAGGCCGACAATCCCACCATCGGCGCCAACATCGTAGGTGCCGCCCATGTTGTCGAACTCGATATCGCTGCGCGCGATCTCGGAGGCACCATAGCCCAGCATTGCGCCAACGTAGGCGCCGCTGAAGTCGGCGGGCGTGCCGTAGCCGCCCGCGGCTGTTCCCGGGTCGCCGCCGAACTGGTAATTCATGGCCAGGTTGATGCTGTGGATCGTGTCGTTGATGCGCAGGGGATAATCGTCGCCATTGATGCTGATGTTCTCTCCGAAGATGCTGGCGAGGTATTCTGCGCTGACCGACCAGCCGCCGCCCACGGCGTGTTCAACACCGAAGCCCAGCGCAACACCGGTCTTGGTCGCCCCCAAGTCCGGCCAGGTGTCGGAGACATCGTTGTATTCCGTCCATGACCGCTCGAAATCGGCGAAGGCCAGACCGGCGGTGCCGTAAACCATGGTGTCATCCACGGCCAGGCCCTGGCGGCCGCGCAGTGTGGCCAGATAACCGACCTTGTTGGGCACCTGGTTGTCGTTTGCGTATATTTCGTAACCGTCGTTGGACATCGCGCTGATGTCGGCGACAAACCCGGTCAGGACATTGTCGCGCACCATGTTGTAGCCCAACTGCACCCCGAGATTGCCGCCCGGCGTGACAAAATCCTGCGTCGATCCATACCAGTCGTAATCCGGATCCTCGAATGTGGCGGTATGCTGGTTGAAACCGAGCTGCACACCCGCGAACCAGCCGTTCCAGTCATGCCCGGCATCCTGCGCATGCGCACCCGTGGCCAAAAGTGCCAGGGCGGTCGTTGAAAATAAGTAGCGTCCCATCGTTTTCCCCAACAAAAATCATCCAAGCACCGCGCTTTGGTTGACTGAAGGTAATATTAGTACTGAAAGTGCTCAGCTAGAAGAAAGATCAAGACACCCACGGGCGGATTTTCCGCCGGTGGCGTAATCCGGTCACGAAGCCGGCAACCAAAAAGGGGCGTCGGTCACCTATTTTTTGGTCGCGGCCTTCCTGGCGGTGCTGCGCCGTGCGGGGGTGGGGCGGACCTTTTCCTCGACGTGGTCGAACAGCCGAGCGGCAAGGTTCTTGCGGCTGGCCTTCTCGATGCCTTCCAGCCCGGGCGAGGAATTCACCTCCAGCACCTTGGGTCCATCCTCGGACCGCAGCAGGTCGACGCCCGCCATGCCCAGCCCGAAGGCCTTGGCCGCCTTGACCGCGACGCGCCGCTCGGCGGGGGTGATGCGCACGGCCGCCGCCGTTCCGCCCCGGTGCAGGTTCGAGCGGAAATCCTCGCCGCCCGAGGTGCGCTTCATCGAGGCCACGACCTTGCCCGCGATCACGAAACAGCGAATGTCCTCGCCCGCGGCCTCCTTGACGAATTGCTGGACCAGGAAATTGGCCTTGAGTCCGCGGAAGGCGTCGATCACGGATTCGGCGGCCTTCTTGGTTTCGGCCAGCACCACGCCCTTGCCCTGCGTGCTTTCCAGCAGCTTGACGATCAGCGGTGCCGAGCCGACCAGCCCGATCAGGTTGTTGGTGTCCTTGGGGCTTGCGGCAAAGGCCGTGGTGGGCATGCCCACCTTCTGCCCGGCCAACACCTGGTGGGCGTGCAGCTTGTCACGACTCGCCGAGATCCCCGCGCTGCTGTTCAGGCAATAGGTGCCCAGGTTCTCGAACTGGCGCACCACCGCGGTTCCGTAGGGCGTGATCGAGGCGCCGATGCGGGGGATCACCGCATCGTAACGGGGCAGGCGCTTGCCGTCGTAGTGCACTTCGGGGGCCAGCGCGTTGATCGCCATGTAGCAGCGCGCCGTGTCGATGATTTCGACGGTATGGCCGCGCTCCTCGCCCTCGTGGACCAGGCGCTTGGTGGAGTAGTTGTTGGCCTCGCGGCTGAGCACGGCGATGCGCAGCGCCCGGCGCGGGGCGACCTGCTTGATGCGGCGCGTGGTATAGACCTCGAAGCCGCGTTCTGGACGCAGAAACCGTTCCGTGGGCTGGACGATCACGTCCTCGCGCAGGCCCTGGCGGCCAAGCAGCATCCGGCTGGCCATGGTGGCGCGGTCCGTCAGCGTCACCTCGATGGGCCAGGACTGGCCCTCGCCCACGTCCAGCAGCGTCTCGATGACATAGCGCATCTCGATCTCGCCGTTGGACGAGGTCACCTCGCGGCGGTCCACGACAGGTGCCGAACAGGTGATCGAGATATCGTCGCGCCCGGGGATCGGGTGGATGTCAAAACGCACCTTTGGCGCACGGGCCGACCCGAAGGTCTCGATCTCGAAGGCGTGCAGGGCCGAGGTGCGCGCGCCGGTGTCCACCTTGGCGCGCAGGGTGGGCAATCCGAGGTCCGGCATACCCAGCCATTCCTCCCATCCCAGGCGGATCGGCTCGGGGGGCGTGTCGGTCTCGGACATGGGGACTCCTTTTCTTTTTGTCTCATATGGGTATCAAGGCCCGGCGCAATTGCAAAGGACTGCCCGATGACGCAGAGGGTCGCTTTCGAATTGATGGCCACCGACGGGGGCGCGCGCACCGGTGTCATCTCGACCCCGCGCGGCACAATCCGGACACCCGCCTTCATGCCGGTGGGGACGGTGGCGACGGTCAAGGCCATGCTGCCCGAGAGCGTGGCCGCCACCGGCGCCGACATACTGCTGGGCAACACCTACCACCTGATGTTGCGGCCCGGGGCCGAGCGGATCGCCGGGCTGGGCGGCCTGCACGAGTTCATGAACTGGCCGGGACCGATCCTGACGGACTCCGGCGGGTTCCAGGTCATGTCGCTGGCCGGGCTGCGCAAGTTGACGGAAAAGGGGGTGACTTTCCGCAGCCATATCGACGGGTCGCGCCATGAACTGACGCCGGAGCGGTCGATGGAGATCCAGCGTTTGCTGGGGTCGGACATCGTGATGTGTTTCGACGAATGTCCCGCGTTGCCCGCCGAAGAGACCACCGTTGCCGAAAGCATGCGCCTGTCGATGCGCTGGGCGCAGCGCTCGCGCGACGCCTTCGGGGACAGGCCCGGCCACGCGCTCTTCGGGATCATGCAGGGCGGGGTGACGCGCGATCTGCGCGCGCAAAGCGCCGACGCGCTGACATCCATCGGGTTCGACGGTTACGCCATCGGGGGCCTTGCCGTGGGCGAGGGGCAGGCGGCCATGTTCGGCGTGCTGGACTATGCGCCGGGGATGCTGCCCGCAGACAAGCCGCGCTACCTGATGGGCGTGGGCAAACCCGACGATATCGTCGGCGCGGTCAAGCGCGGGGTGGACATGATGGACTGCGTGCTGCCGTCCCGGTCAGGCCGGACCGGGCAGGCCTGGACGCGCCGCGGGCAGGTCAACCTCAAGAACGCGCGCCACGCGGACGACCCGCGCCCGCTGGACGAGGACTGCACCTGTCCCGCCTGTCGCGGTTATTCGCGCGCCTACCTGCATCACGTGATGCGTGCGGGCGAGATGATTTCCGGCATGCTGCTGACCTGGCACAACCTGCACTATTACCAGCAGATCATGGCCGGGATGCGTGCGGCCATTGCCGAGGGGCGCTTCGCGGCGTGGGAGGCCGATTTCCATGCGACCCGGGCGGCTGGTGATATCGCGCCGCTGTGATCCGGCCGATCGCGTCGCAGGTTTTCCCTAATAAAGTAATAAAGATCGCCCCGTGCCTTGCAGGCGCGGCGAAGCGCGGGCACAAAAGTAACACGGACGCGTGAACGGCCGTGGTTGAAAACAGGGGGCCAAGACCCAACTGTTGTTATCAATGACAGGAGACGGCGGCGTTGCCTAAGACTGGGACCCGCTGTCTTGCCAAGAACCAAGGAAAGAGCATGCAAGAGCCTCTGAGCAATTCCTACCCCATTCTGCCGCTGCGCGACATCGTGGTCTTCCCCCACATGATCGTGCCGCTCTTCGTCGGCCGCGAGAAATCGGTCAAGGCGCTCGAAGCGGTGATGGCCGATGACAAGCAGATCCTGTTGTCGAGCCAGGTCGACCCCGGCGTCGATGACCCTGACAGCGACGGCATTTACCGTGTCGGTGTCCTGGCCAACGTGCTGCAACTGCTGAAACTGCCCGACGGCACCGTCAAGGTGCTGGTCGAGGGCAAGACGCGCGTGCGCATCACCGAGTTCCTCGAGAACGAGGCCTACTTCGAAGCCGCCTGCGAGGACCTGACCGAGATGCCCGGCGACATGACCGCCATAGAGGCGCTGTCACGCTCGGTCGGCCAGGAGTTCGAGAAATACGCCAAGGTCAAGAAGAACATACCCGAAGAGGCGCTGGCGGCGGTGGACGAGGCCGATGCGCCCGCCAAGCTGGCCGACCTCGTGGCCGGGCACCTCGGCATCGAGGTGGACCAGAAGCAGGAGCTTCTGGAAACGCTCTCGATCAGCGAGCGACTGGAAAAGGTCTATGGCCTGATGCAGGGCGAAATGTCCGTGCTGCAGGTCGAGAAGAAGATCAAGACCCGCGTCAAGTCCCAGATGGAGAAGACCCAGCGCGAATACTACCTGAATGAACAGATGAAGGCCATTCAGAAGGAGCTGGGCGACGGCGAGGACGGCGAAGGCGAGATCGCCGAACTGGAAGAGAAGATCGCCGCGACGAAGCTGTCGAAGGAGGCGCGCGAAAAGGCCGAGGCCGAGCTTAAAAAGCTCAAAAACATGTCGCCCATGTCGGCGGAGGCCACGGTGGTGCGCAATTACCTCGACTGGATGCTGTCGATCCCCTGGGGCAAGAAATCTCGCGTCAAGAAGGACCTGGGCCGTGCCGAGAAGATCCTCGACGACGACCATCACGGGCTGGAAAAGGTCAAGGAACGCATCGTTGAACACCTGGCCGTGCAGCAGCGCAGCAAGAAGCTGAAAGGCCCGATCATGTGCCTTGTCGGCCCGCCGGGCGTCGGCAAGACATCGCTGGGCAAGTCCGTGGCCCGTGCGACGGGACGCGAGTTCATCCGCATCAGCCTGGGTGGCGTGCGTGATGAATCCGAGATCCGCGGTCATCGCCGGACCTACATCGGGTCGATGCCGGGCAAGATCATCCAGGCGCTGAAGAAGGCCAAGACCACGAACCCGCTGATCCTGCTCGACGAGATCGACAAGATGGGTCAGGATTTCCGTGGCGACCCTGCCTCGGCCATGCTGGAGGTGCTCGACCCCGAGCAGAACTCGACCTTCGTGGACCACTATCTCGAGGTCGAATACGACCTCAGTAACGTGATGTTCCTGACCACCTCGAACAGCTACAACATGCCCGATCCTTTGCTTGACCGGATGGAGATCATCCCGCTGTCGGGCTACACCGAGGACGAGAAACGCGAGATTGCAAAGCAGCACCTGCTGGCCAAGCAGATGAAGAACCACGGCCTCAAGGCGGCCGAGTTCTCGCTCGATGACAGCGCCCTGACGGGGATCATCCGCCACTACACCCGCGAGGCCGGCGTCCGGAACATGGAGCGCGAGATCGCCAAGGTCTGCCGCAAGGCGGTGACCAAGCTGATCAAGAAGGAGGTCAGCCGCGTCGAGGTGACCGAGGACAACCTGGCCGACTACCTTGGCGTGCGCAAGCATCGCTATGGCCTGGCCGAGGAAGAGGACCAGATCGGCGTAGTCACGGGGCTGGCCTACACCAGCGTCGGGGGCGAGTTGCTCAACATCGAGGCGGTGCGCCTGCCGGGCAAGGGCCGGATGAAGACAACCGGCACGCTTGGCGATGTCATGAAGGAAAGCATCGACGCGGCCAATTCCTATGTCCGGTCGGTCAGCCCGCAGCTGGGTATCAAGCCGCCGCGCTTCGACAAGCTGGACATCCACGTTCACGTCCCCGACGGGGCGACCCCGAAGGATGGGCCATCGGCCGGCTTGGCCATGGTGACGGCCATCGTGTCGGTCCTGACGGGCATCCCGGTGCGCAAGGACATCGCCATGACCGGCGAGGTCACGCTGCGCGGCAATGCCTCGGCCATCGGCGGATTGAAGGAGAAACTTCTGGCGGCCCTTCGGGGCGGCATCACCACGGTGCTGATACCCGAGGAGAATCAGAAGGACCTGCCCGAGATCCCCGACAACGTGAAAGAGGGGCTTGAGATCATCCCGGTCAGCCACGTTTCAGAGGTGCTCAAGCACGCGCTGGTGCGTCAGCCCGAGCCCATCGAGTGGGACCAGGAGGCCGAAGAGGCCGCGGCCGTCGAGGCCGCCCTGCGCAAGGGTGGAGAAGAGGGCAGCGCGACCGTCGCGCACTGAGCGTGTCTGCAACAAGAAAGAAGGGCGCCCCGTGAAAGGGCGCCCTTTTTGTAACCGGGTTATGCTCTAGGCGTCGTGATTGCTGCTGCTGCCTGCCGCCGCCGCGATCAGGGCGATCAGGATCAGCGGAATGATCAGGTTGGCACTGGAGCTGCCGGTCTGCGCGACGATCTCGTCCGGTTCCATCTCGATGGCGGGGGCCATGCCGCCCGCGCCGGCAGAGGTTGCGGCGACCCCGGCGATGGCAGCTGCTGCGAGTGTGATCTTCATGGTCTGCTTCCTTTCTTCCGGTCAGTTGACCCGTTTCATTTCAATCCCCAGCAGGCCATAGTCCACGGCCATCACCCCGCCGGGCAGGGTCGTTACCGCCTCGGGGCGATGGCTCAGGACATCCTGCGCCATGACGCCCTCGAACACGATGTCGGAGCCGCGATAGGTGAACTGGTAAAGCGGAAGCCCGTTCGCGGCGGTGCCCACCGGCGTGATGTTGTCCTTGAGCCGCATGTCGCTGGCCGCCGGCGGCAGGCCCGAGTCCGAAGATGATGACGCCGCCGCGATCAGCGCGATGAGGATCAGCGGCACGATCAGGTTGGCGGACGACCCGCCGGTTTCCTCGACGACCTCGACGGGTTCCATCTCGATGGCGGGGGCCATGCCACCGGCGAGGGTGGTCGTGGCCGTGAGGGTGGCGATGCTCGCCGCGCAGATAAAGGTTTTCATGATCCTGACCCTTTGTTTTTGATGTCCCGATAGGGTCCGCGATTTACAGGTCACTGGTCAAGTCCGGCGTTTCAGGGCCCTTGTCCGTGCGGTCAGAGGTGCGTCTCGCCCAAAGCCGGCGGCGGCGGGCCAGGTCTTGAAATAATTGTTTCTTTCCCCCTGCGCTACGCGCCAAACCTGCTAGACTGTGCGCGGATACGAAACGATCGGAGGCGAAAATGCCGAGCAGCAAGTCGACCAGGAGCCGCAAGACCGCGACTTCAACGAAACGCAAGGCCGCGACACCGCGGGCCGCCACAGCGAAACCCGCACCGACACCGGCCACCGCGGCGGCACCGGCGGCGGCTGAAAGCGCCCCGGCGCCCGCCGCTACCCCGGCGCCCGAACCCACCGTGGTCGAGGAAAGCAAGCCTGCCGTCGCGGGCCCGGTGCTCAAGAAGCCCGAGCTGATCGACCGCGTCATCGCCGAGACCGGCATGAAGAAGAAGGACGTCAAGCCGGTGGTCGAGTCCATGCTCAACGTCCTCGGGCTGGGACTGGCCAATGGCGAGGAAATGAATCTGCCTCCCCTGGGCAAGGTCATGATCAATCGCACCAAGGACCTGTCCAAGGCCAAGGTCATCGTCACCAAGGTGCGCCAGCCGAAGGCCCGCGCACCCGAGGACAAAGACCCCCTTGCGGACGCCGCCGAGTAGGGCTAAAGCAGCCCCCGGATAGGGTGATTAGCTCAGTGGTAGAGCGCTTCGTTCACATCGAAGATGTCAGAAGTTCGAATCTTCTATCACCCACCAAGCCTCTTCCTGCGGGTCGAGACCGGAAGCCGCACAGGTGTGCCCGCCGCGATCCCTTGCGTGCGGTTCGGCTCTCGGCTCTTGCCATGACCCTGCGGGGCCGGTAAATGCCGCACGACCGGGTCGTTAGCTCAGCTGGTAGAGCGCTTCGTTTACACCGAAGATGTCGGGAGTTCGAACCTCTCACGACCCACCAATTTCTCCCCCCCGGAACAAGCCGCTCGGATATCAGGGCAGGCTGTCGGCCGGACTATCCGGTTGGACTGCGCGCCCCCGTTTGGCCGGGCTTGGGAGCGAGCCCGGACCCGACCTTACCATCTGGCTGCGCCGCGAGCTGGGCGGCCCGTCCACGGGACGCAGGGGGTGCTTTCGTTTGCCGCGCGACGAGGGGGATGAACAGGTCCCGCTGCCGCGTCAGAATGGGCGGATGCACGGGCACCCGGCACGGCGTGCAAAAACCTCCGCAAAGCCGGCTATTCGCGCTTGACGATGCCCGGGCCCGCGCCTAGAAGCGCGGCACGCCATGGGCAAATGCCCAAGCGGGCAGTGGGCGG
>NZ_DATFIP010000083.1:0-27000 GCF_035270045.1 Salibaculum sp. | reverse complement strand
TGGCGGAGAGACAGGGATTCGAACCCTGGGACCCCGTGAAGGGTCAACGGTTTTCGAGACCGCCCCGTTCGACCACTCCGGCACCTCTCCGCGGGGGTCTGGCCGGGGCATAATCGCGCGGGGCGGGCTGTGCAAGCCCTTTCCTGACAATCCCGTCAGGTCCCGCGTCGAGGGGCCGCTTCCCCTTGGAATGCGGCCGGCTCCGCCCTATTCCTTGGAGGGCAAGACAGAAAGGAACCTCGTCATGCCGCGCCTTGCCCGCTCTGCCGTCCTGCCCGTCGCCCTTGCTGCCTTGCTGGCGCTGCTTGCCACGCCCCTGCTTGCACAGGACCGCGATGCAGCGGCGCTCTTTGATCGGATGAAACTGCCGCAGATGATCGGCGTGATGCAGCGGGAGGGGCTTGATTACGGCGAGACCCTGGCCCGCGACATGCTGAGCGACAGCCCGAGCCGGGACTGGATGGAGACGGTGGCGACCATCTACGACGAAGAGCGCATGGTCGCCAACATCCGCGCCGAGTTCGTCGCGGGGCTGGAAGGTGCCGACCTGGCCGCGCTTCACGACTTCTATGGCTCCCCCCTGGGTCGAGAGCTGATCTCGTTGGAGTTGAGCGCGCGAGAGGCGCTGCTGGATGACCAGGTCGAGGAGGCCGCACGCGAACGCGCCGCGCTGGCCATGGCGGACGAGACCGACCGTTACCGCCTTGTCTCGCGCTTCGTAGACGCCAACGACCTGGTGGACCGGAACGTCATGGGTGCCATGAATTCGAACTACGCCTTTTTCCTCGGTCTCGCCGAGGGGGGCGCTTTCGGCGGCGACATGAGCGAGGAGCGCATCCTGTCGGACGTCTGGGCGCAGGAACCCGAGATCCGCATAAGCACCACCGAATGGGTCTATGCCTTTACCCTGTTGGCCTACCAGCCGCTCGATGACGCCGATCTGGCCATTTATACCGATTTCGCCGAGACCGGCCCGGGCCAACGGATCAACCGGGCCCTCTTCGAGGCCTTCGACGGTGAATTCGAGGCGATCAGTCGGGCGCTGGGGCGTGCAGCGGCGCAGGAAATGGCCTCGCGCGATCTGTAAGGCGATGGTCCACAGCGGTTTACAGCAAACCAGCGAGCAGCTAGGACTTTCCCAACACTTTTAATATCTTAAGGAGATTAAGATGCAGGTCCGCGTCACCCTGCCTCGTGCTCGGCTCGGTCTCTCGCGCTTGCTTGTCGCGCTCATATTGGCGCTCGTCCCGCTAACAGCCGCGGCGCAGGCGGTGCAGTTGACAGTCGACGGCACCACCTACGATGTGGAGTTCTTCGAAGGGCCGGACAGCTACCTGGACAATTCGCCTGCGATCATCGCGTCGCCCTGGTGGGGCGATTTCCAACTGGCGAGGGATTTCGCGAACGCCTACGACGCGGCCGTCGCGCCCGGCTACCCCTTCGATCTGAACGCGGGGACGGACAATCTTGCCTTTGCCTACGAGACCTACCTGGACGGTTTCTTGAATGTCCGGTACGAGCGATTGACCGATGGCGGTGATGTCGCGACCCGCGCCAGCCAGGTCAGCTCGGGAAGCCCCGACCTGCATTATGCTTACGCGACACCGGCGGCCGTCCCCGAGATCGACGGCGGCGCGCTGGGGCAGGGGGCGGTGGTCCTGCTGGCGATCTGGCTGATGCTGCGGCAGCGTGTGGCGCGCCCGCGCGCCTGACGGGCCCCTTGACAGTTTCTCCGCCCTGGCGCATATGGTCGCGACCGGCGTCAACATGCGCCGGTTTCGCATTTGAATAGAGACCCCGCAAGGGGCGCTGTCCGAGGTGGGCGCGAGGCCCGCAACACCCGTGAACACGGGGGCCACAGGGCGCGGAAACAAAAGGAAGAGACGCATGTTCGCGGTTATGAAAACCGGCGGCAAGCAGTACCGGGTCACCTCGGGTGACGTGCTGCGTGTCGAGAAGATCGCCGCCGAAGCCGGCGAGACCATCCAGTTCAACGATGTCCTGATGGTCGGAGGCACCGTCGGCACCCCGACGGTCGAGGGCGCCGGCGTCCAGGCCGAGGTGATCGACCAGATCAAGGGCCCCAAGACGATCAAGTTCGTCAAGCGCCGCCGCAAGCACGGCTCGCAGCGCACGCGCGGCCATCGCCAGCAGCTGACGCTGGTTCGCATCACCGACATCCTTGAGAAGGGCGCCGACAAGTCGGGCGTCAAGGCGGCCCTCGGCGGCGCCGGCGTTGCTGCCACGGCGGCGCCCAAGGCCGCCAAGCCGGCCAAGAAGGCCGCGCCCAAGAAATCTGCCGAAAAGGCGCCCGAGACAGCCGCGGCCGGGGGCGACGACCTCAAGCAGCTGTCCGGCGTGGGCCCGGCCCTGGAAAAGAAGCTGCACGCCGCCGGCGTGACCACCTTTGCCCAGATCGCGGCTTGGACCGAGGCCGACATTGCTGATATGGACGAGAAGCTGAGCTTCAAGGGCCGGATCGAGCGTGAAGGCTGGGTGGACCAGGCCAAAGACCTGTCCAAGTAAGAGACCGAGAGGAGAGACACGATGGCACACAAGAAAGCAGGCGGGTCATCCCGCAATGGCCGCGACTCTGCCGGTCGCCGCCTTGGTATCAAGAAATACGGCGGGGAAACCGTGATCCCCGGGAACATCATCGCGCGTCAGCGCGGCAACAAGTGGTGGCCGGGCGACGGTGTCGGCCAGGGCAAAGATCATACGATCTTCGCCACGGTCGAAGGCAATGTGACCTTCCGCAAGGGCCTGAAGGGGCGCACCTTCATTTCCGTACAACCGCTGGCGGATGCCGCGGAATAGGCCGGACCCACAGGTTTCAAGACATTTGAAAGGGATCGGCGGAACCGCCGGTCCCTTTTTCTTTACGGCGGCTTGTGCCTTGGCCCGTGCCGCCCCATTTCGGGTTCGTCCCGGGCTTTCGGAGGAGGAAAGCCGATGATCGTCGACAAGGATCTGCCGCCCGGCAGCGGTTCAGCCGCCGAAATCGCAACGGACCGCTTCATCCTGCGCCCCATGCGGCGCTCGGACACCGGGTTGATCGAGCTTTATGCCGGGGACGAACGGGTGGCGCGCATGACCCGAGATATTCCTCACCCGTTGCCCCCCGGCACGGTCGAGACGCTGTTGCGCACCGCCGCCGACCCCGAGCATTCGGTAGATGTCTGGGTGATCGACGGCGCACGTCTTGGCCACGCCGAGGTGATGGGCATTCTGAAGCTGGAACGCATGGATCGGCGCCAGTCGGAAATCCGCTACTGGGTCGCGCCCGCCTTCTGGAACGCCGGCATCGCCACGGCGGCGATCGAGGCTCTGCTGGGGGCAAATCCCCATGGCGCCGAGCATATCTTCGCCGAAGTCTTCCAGGACAATCCCGGGTCGGCCCGAGTGCTGACCAATGCGGGCTTCGACTACCTGGGCGACGCCGAGGCCTATTGCGTGGCCCGCGGTGCGATCGTGCGCACCTGGACCTACAGCCGCAAGCTGGGCGGGTGACGCCCTTGACGCTTTGCACAACGCGGCTGCGGCTGCGCCCGCCCGTGCCCGGCGATGCCCCGGACATCGTCGCGGGGCTGAACGACCTGGAGGTCAGCCGGTGGCTGACCGTGGTGCCGCACCCCTACACCCTTGACGACGCGCTGTGGTTCATCGCGGAATGCGCGGCGGGACGCGAAACGTCGTGGGCGATCACGCGCGCGGGCGAGGACCGGGTGCTGGGCATGATCGGCGGCCAGGGTTCTTTCGGGTATTGGCTGCGGCGCGATGCCTGGGGACAGGGGATCATGACGGAGGCTGCCAGCGCGGTTGTCGGTCATCTCTTCGATACCGGCGCGGCGCGGTTGCTGCAGTCCGAGTACTTCCTGGGAAATGCCCGTTCGGGGGCGCTGTTGCAGTCCTTGGGGTTCCGGGAAACGGATCAGCACGAGGTCAGTTGCCGCGCCACGGGTAGGGTCGTGCGATCGCAACGGATGGCGCTTTCGCGGACGCGCTGGATGAACCGGTCGCCGCGCCGCCAAACCGGCTGAGCGTCGGCCCCCCTTGAGCGCCGCGCGGCAATGCCGTATCCCGCGCATCTGATCGCCCGCGAAAGGCCCGCGCCCCATGAAATTCCTCGATCTCGCCAAGGTCCAGACCCGCTCCGGCAGCGGCGGCAACGGCTGCATCAGCTTCCGGCGCGAGAAATACATCGAATACGGCGGCCCCGATGGCGGCGACGGCGGCAAGGGCGGCTCGGTCGTGGCCGAGGCGGTCGACGGGCTCAATACCCTGATCGACTTCCGCTACCAGCAGCATTTCTTCGCCAGCAACGGCCAGGGCGGCATGGGCCGCCAGCGCACTGGCGCCGACGGGGACGACATCATCCTGCGCCTGCCGGTGGGCACCGAGATCCTCGACGAGGACCAGGAAACGGTGATCGCCGACCTGACAGAGGTGGGCCAACGGGTGGTTCTGGCCCGCGGCGGCAACGGCGGCTGGGGCAACCTGCGGTTCACGACCTCGACCAATCGCGCCCCGCGCCGCGCCAACCCCGGGCAGGAGGGGGTCGAACGCACGATCTGGCTGCGCCTGAAACTGATCGCGGATGTCGGGCTTCTGGGCCTTCCGAACGCGGGCAAGTCCACCTTTCTTGCGGCCACGTCGAACGCGCGGCCCAAGGTAGCCGACTACCCGTTCACCACGCTGGTGCCCAACCTTGGCGTCGTCGGCGTCGATGGCGTGGAATTCGTGGTGGCCGACATTCCGGGCCTGATCGCGGGCGCGCACGAGGGGCGCGGGCTGGGCGATCGTTTCCTGGGCCATGTCGAGCGTTGCGCGGTGCTGCTGCACCTGATCGACGGCACCTCGGGCGACCCGGTTGGCGATTACCGCACCATCATCGACGAGCTGGAGTCCTACGCCGGGGCGCTGGCCGACAAGCCACGCGTCACCGTGCTCAACAAGATCGACACGCTGGACTTCGAGGAGCGCGCCTTCATCGCCGACGAGATCGCCGCCGGGACCGGCGCGGAGGTCCTGCAGATGTCGGGTGCCACCGGCGAGGGCGTCACCGAGGTGCTGCGCGCCCTGCGCGCGCGGATCGACGAGGACCGCCTGCGCCGCAAGCGCGACACGCAAGAGGACGAGGATCCGTGGCACCCCTGACCGAAGCGAAACGCGTTGTCGTCAAGATCGGCTCGGCCCTGCTGGTCGAGCGCGACAGCGGCACCCTGCGGGCCAGCTGGCTGGCGGGCCTGGCCGAGGACGTGGCCTGGCTCAAGGGGAAGGGGGCGGATGTGGTCCTGGTTTCGTCGGGGTCCATCGCGCTTGGGCGCGGGGTCCTGGGACTTGGCCCCGGTCCGCTGTCGCTGGAACAGTCACAGGCGGCCGCCGCCGTTGGCCAGATCCGCCTCGCCCGCGCCTATGAAGAGGCGCTTGCCCCGCACGGAATCACCACCGCACAGGTGCTGGTCACGCTTGAGGACACCCAGAACCGGCGCCGGTTCCTCAATTCGCGCGCGACCCTGGAAACCCTGCTGGGCATGGGCGCGGTGCCCATCGTGAACGAGAACGACACCGTCGCCACGGACGAAATCCGCTACGGCGACAATGATCGGCTGGCGGCGCGGGTTGCGATGACGGTCCTGGCCGATCAGCTGATCCTGCTCTCCGACGTTGACGGGCTCTATTCCGGCAACCCGCACGAGGACCCGGGTGCGCGCCGTTTCGACGTTGTCGAAGAGATCACGCCGGACATCGAGGCGATGGCCGGCGACGCGGGTTCGGGCCTGTCCAAGGGCGGCATGAAGACCAAGCTTTCTGCGGCCCGGACGGCCATGGCGTCGGGCTGTGCCATGGCGATCACCGAGGGCGCCCGGATGCGGCCCCTTCTGGCGCTGGCCGAGGGGGCGCCGGCCACCTGGTTTCCTCCGCAGCAAGACCGGCACGTGGCGCGCAAGGGCTGGATCGCGGCCATGAAACCGCGCGGGACGCTGATGGTGGACGCAGGCGCGGCGCGGGCGCTTGCGGGCGGCAACAGCCTGCTGCCCGCCGGTGTGACCGAGGTCTCCGGCAGTTTCCAGCGCGGCGACCCGGTCAGCGTGACGGACCCGGCTGGCAAGGTGCTGGCCACGGGCCTGAGCCGTTACAGCGATGCCGAGACACGCGCCATCGCCGGACACCGCAGCGCCGAGATCGAGGATATCCTGGGCTATCCTGGCCGCGCGGTTCTGATCCACCGCGACGACCTGGTGACATGAGAGGGACGAGGGCGAAATGACCGAGATCGATCAGATGATGGCCGAGTTGGGCCGCAATGCGAAAGACGCCGCTGCCTCGCTGGCACATGCCTCGGCCGCCGCCAGGACACACGCGCTGGAAGCGGCCGCCGATGCCGTCTGGGCGCGTCGCGCCGAGATCATGGCTGCGAATGAGAAGGACCTGGCCTTCGGCCGTGACAAGGGCCTGTCAGCCGCCATGATGGATCGCCTGACACTGGACGAGGCGCGGATCGCGGGCATCTGCGACGGGCTGCGCGCGGTGGCCGCGCAGGCTGACGCTGTCGGCCAGGTGATCGAGGAATGGGACAGGCCGAGCGGACTGCATATTCGCCGGGTGCGCACCCCGCTTGGCGTGGTGGGGGTGATCTACGAAAGCCGTCCCAACGTGACGGCCGACGCCGGCGCGCTTTGCCTCAAGTCCGGCAACGCGGTGATCCTGCGCGGCGGCTCGGAGAGCTTCCATTCCTCGGGCGCGATCCATGCCGGGCTGGTCGAGGGACTGCGCGCGGCCGGGCTACCGGAACATGCGATCCAGCTGGTGCCGACCCGCGATCGGGCGGCCGTGCAGGAAATGCTGACCATGGTGGACACGATCGACGTCATCGTGCCGCGCGGGGGCAAGGGGCTGGTCGGTCTGGTCCAGCGCGAGGCGCGAGTACCGGTTTTCGCCCATCTGGAAGGCATCGTGCATATCTATGTCGACAAGGCGGCGGACCCGGACAAGGCCAGGCGCGTCGTGATCAACGCCAAGACCCGTCGGACCGGCATCTGCGGAGCCGCCGAATGCCTCTTGGTGCATCGCGAGGCCCAGGCCCTGGGCCAGGAAATCGTCGATGACCTCAAGGCCGCTGGCGTCGAGGTTCATGCGCAGGGGCTGGACGGATCGGTGCCCGCGACCGAGGCCGACTGGGGCATGGAATACCTTGACATGAAGATCGCAGCCAAAGTTGTTGATAACATTGATGATGCCATTACCCATATCCGTCGCTACGGGTCCAGCCACACCGATGCGATCCTGACCGAGGACGACGCGGCGGCGGCGCATTTCTTCTCGCGGCTCGACAGCGCGATCCTGATGCGCAACGCCTCGACCCAGTTTGCCGATGGCGGCGAATTCGGCATGGGCGCCGAGATCGGCATCGCCACGGGCAAGATGCACGCCCGCGGCCCGGTTGGCGCCATGCAGCTGACCAGTTTCAAGTACCTGGTCGAGGGTGACGGCACAGTGCGCGGCTAGAAGGCGATCGCCAGCCGGTCGGGTGCGCGGGTGATGCGCGCGCAGCGCCCCAAGTCGTGCAGCGCCCTTGGCAGCAGGGCGAAGTGAACGGTGCTGGCCGTCGGGGACTGTGCCGGGGCCTTGCCCGCCAGCACCGCCCAGTTGTCCGGATCTGGCCGAAGCGCACCGGTCGCCGCCACGGTCCACAGACCGTCGGCGTGATTCATGCGGATCGTGCCGCCACGGGGCAGGGCGCTGTCCATGCAGAGCGCCGCAAGCAGTGCCGCCTTGGCCTCGGGACGGGGAACGGGATCGTTCAGGGCCACCTCGCAGCGGGTCCGACCTTCGGCGAAATAGGCCCCCACAAGACCATGGATCTCGGTCGCGGTCAGGCTCAGGCCGGGATCGGCTGTGCCGAAGGCGAGGCGGAACACCTGGACCTTGGCATTGGCATCGGCCACGCTGCGGTTGATCAGGTCCATTTCCTGGTGGGGGGCGGCCCGCGAAAGCGCCAGAAGCTCGACGCCGTTGCCGATCGCCCCAAGTGGGTTGATGATGTCATGACAGATACGAGAGCCGATAAGGGCGGAAAGGTCGGGTGCGGACATGGAGGATCAGAACAGCTTTCTGGAACCGGGGATGCTGGTGCGCCATCCCGACCGCCCCGAATGGGGCGTGGGGCAGGTGCAGTCGAACATCGGCGGCCGGGTCACGGTGAATTTTGCCGACGAGGGCAAGGTGGTCATTGATGGCAG
This sequence comes from Salibaculum sp., assembly GCF_035270045.1. NCBI lineage: Bacteria > Pseudomonadati > Pseudomonadota > Alphaproteobacteria > Rhodobacterales > Roseobacteraceae > Salibaculum > Salibaculum sp. The sequence goes on along the minus strand of NZ_DATFIP010000083.1, from coordinate 18,757 downwards.
GCGCATCATGCTGGTCCTCGTCGGCTCTGGGTGACGCAACGTTAGGCGGTGAGGGGAATGCACGCAAGGGTTGAGTTCCTGTCGTCGCAACGCGCGTGGCGTTGCCAAGCGCGGCCCCCCGTCCTAGAAGGCGCGGACAGTTCCAGACCCGCCCGTTATCCATTCATGACCCGGCCCGCCCCCCTGTTCGAGACCGCTCTGGCACGCACGCCCGAGGACCTGCGCGCCGCGCTTGCGCTGCGCTACCATGTCTTCGTGCTGGAGATGGGCGCAGGCGGTGCCGGGGTCGATCACGCGGCCGGGCTTGAACAGGATGCCTTTGACACCCACGCGCTGCATCTGCTGCTGCGCGACCGGACACGACCCGAGGACGACCAAGTGATCGGCGTCTACCGGCTGATGGACGATGGCGCGGCCCGCGCGGCGGGGCAGTTCTATTCCGAGGGCGAATACGATCTTGCGCCGCTGCGGGCCCGGGGGCGGCGTCTGCTGGAAATGGGCCGGTCCTGCGTGCATCCGGATTATCGCGACGGGCAGGCGCTGTTCCATCTCTGGCAGGGGCTGGCCGCCCATGTGCGCGACAGCGGGGCAGAAATCCTGTTCGGCGTCGCCAGTTTCCATGGCACCGAACCGGGGGCGCTGGCCCAGCCGCTGTCGCTGCTCCATCATCGGCACCTCGCCCCCGAGCCGCTGCGCGTACGCTCGCGTCTGTTCCAGCCCATGGACATGCTGCCCGAGGACCGGATGGACCGCCTTGCCGCGTTGCGTCAGATGCCGCCACTGATCAAGGCCTACCTGCGGCTGGGCGGTCGCGTGGGCGCGGGGGCCTATGTGGATCACGCCTTCAACACGACCGATGTCTGCCTGGTGGTGGACACCGCCCGGATGAGTGCGCGCGGCCGCGCGCTCTATGCCGGCGCGGGCGCATGAACACCTGGCACTCCGACGATCTGCCCGAGAGCCACCGTATCGGCGGCTCCGGTCGGGTCCTTGTCGGGCTGCGTGGCGTTGCCCTGGGGGGGCTGGTCTTGGGCGGGCTGGCGGTTCTGCTGTTGCTGCGGCTGGTGGAACGCCCGCTCTTCGGGCAGGGCCGTCCCTGGACGCCGGTCGTCACGCAAGTTGTCTGCCGCAACGCCTTTCGCGTCATGGGGATCGGCTACCGCACCGAGGGCCGGCCCATGACCGGACCCGGCGCGGTGGTCGCGAACCATTCCAGCTGGCTGGACATCTTCGCGCTGAACGCGGCCAAGCGCATCTATTTCGTCTCGAAGGCCGAGGTTGCGGGCTGGCCCGGAATCGGCTGGCTCGCACGGGCCACGGGAACGGTTTTCATTGCACGCGACAGGCGCGCGGCGCGCGGACAGGTCGAAACCTTCCGGGCACGGCTGGGCCTGGGCCACAAGCTTCTGTTCTTTCCAGAGGGCACCTCGACCGACGGGCGGCGGGTGCTGCCCTTCAAGCCGACACTTTTCGAGGCCTTCTTCGACCCGGCCTACCGCGACACGCTGCGCGTCCAGCCCGTTTCGGTGATCTACCGCGCGCCTCCGGAGACCGACCCGAGGATCTATGGCTGGTGGGGCACCATGGATTTCGGCCCGCATCTGCTGGCGACGCTGGCGCAGCGCCCGCAGGGCCGTGTGATCGTGAAATACCATGCCCCGCTCGCCGTGGCCGATTTCGCGGATCGCAAGGCCCTCGCGGGGGCGTTGGAACGAACCGTGCGCAACGGCCTGCAAGAGGCGGGCGTCACCGGGGCGTGATCGCTAGAGCATGGCCCGTTGCAAGTCCTGCAGGGCCGCAACCGGAGACTCGGCATCCCAGATTTCCTCGCCGATCCCGAAGAAATCCGTCACCGGGGCCAAGTCGCGGATCAGGGTTGCGTCCAGCGCGCCCTCGGCCACGACCGGGACTTCGATCATCGTCGACCACCACTCGAACAGCTCGTGTTCGGCCTGGCGTCCATCGCCCAGTGGCGTCACCCCGCAGGGGCCGAAACTGATGTAATCGGCGCCCAGCTCGCCCGCGGTCATGCCGTCATGGCGCGAATTGTGGCAGAAGGCGCCGATGATGGCGTCTTCGCCCAGGTCCTTGCGCGCCTTTCGCACCGAACGCGCCGCGTCGGTCAGGTGCACGCCGTCCAGTCCAAGCCTGTCCGCCAGCAGCATGTGGCTGTCGATCACCAGCGCGACATCGCGGGCATGGGTCACGTCGCGCAGGGCATCCGCGGTGCGCGCGATGCGGTCCTCGTCGCGGGTCCCGAGGGCCAGGCGCACGCAGGCCACCTCGACGCTGTCCAGAAGCCGCGCCAGGGTCTCGGGATAACTCGAAAGTTCGACCTCCGACGGGGTGATGAGATAAATCTGGGGCTGCTCTGCGTCGTCGGTCATGGGGGCATCCACCGGTCTTGAAAGGATTTCGCCGCTATAGCGCCGATTTCGCGGCTTGGCTACCGCTTGCCGTGGCCGCGAGGCTTGCGTATCAGCGCTGCGAGTGACCCAGTCGAGACCGCCATGCCCAGTGATACGCCGCAGCCCGCATTCGTCCTGATCCGCCCCCAGATGGGCGAGAACATCGGCGCCGCCGCGCGGGCCATGTGGAATTTCGGCCTGGACCGGATGCGCGTGGTGGCCCCGCGCGACGGCTGGCCAAACCCGGCCGCCGTGGCCATGGCCAGCGGGGCGGGGCGGCTGCTGGACGAGGCGGTTCTGGCCGGTGACCTGGCCGAGGGGATCGCGGACCGGACCTATGTCTATGCCACCACCGCACGACCCCGCGAATTGACCAAGCCCGTCTTCACCCCCGAGGCCGCGATGCGCGACGCCGCAGACAGGATCGGGCGGGGCGAGCAGGTCGCCGTGCTTTTCGGCCCGGAGCGCGCGGGGATGGAAAATGCCGACATCGCGCAGGCGAATGCCATCATCACCGTGCCGGTGAACCCGGATTTCCCGTCGCTCAACCTGGCGCAATGCGTGCTGCTGGCAGGCTATGAGTGGCGCCGCGCGGTCGAGCTCGCCGAGCCACAAGTGCTGCGCGGACAGCGCACCGAGATGGCAGGCGGCGCCGAGATCGAGGCCCTGGCCCGCCATTACGAGGACCGGCTGGACGAGGCGGGGTTCTTCTTTCCCGAAACCAAGTCCGACTCGATGCGGCTGAACCTGCGCAACCTGTGGTCGCGGATGCCGCTGACGCGAGCCGACGTGCAGATGCTGCACGGCATCCTGCGGCAACTGGTCCGCCGCCGCGACGACCCCTGAGACAGGTGGCCGCGTTCGCTTGCCCCGCGGGTATGGGCGGCATAGCTTGCGCGCAAGGACAACAACAAGGGCGACGCCGGATGGCCGACAAGAACCGCAGCATCTTCCAGGAAGTCGAAACAGCCGAGAAACCGGCCGCCGCGCCGGGCGGAATCGCCCGGGGCAGCCGCGCGGGTGCACGCGGGGCGATCCGTGGGTGGCTCATGACGCTTTTCGCGCTGGTCGTGGTAATGGTCGCCGTGGGCGGGTTGACCCGGCTGACGGATTCGGGCCTGTCGATCACCGAATGGGCGCCGATCAGCGGTGCCGTACCGCCCCTGTCGCAGGCCGACTGGCAGGCCGAGTTTGACGCCTACAAGCAGATCCCCGAATACATCGAACAGAACGCCGGCATGTCGATGGCCGAGTTCAAGGTGATCTACTGGTGGGAATGGGGCCACAGGCAGCTGGGCCGGGTGATCGGGCTGGTCTGGGCGGTGGGCTTTCTCGGCTTCCTTGTGGCGCGCAAGATCCCCGCGGGCTGGACCGGGCGGTTGCTGCTGCTGGGCGGGCTCGGCGGGCTGCAGGGGGCCATCGGCTGGTGGATGGTCCATTCCGGCCTGCAGGAGGGGATGCTCGACGTGGCATCCTACCGGCTGGCCACGCACCTCGGGCTGGCCTTTGCCATCCTCGGCCTGATCGCCTGGTATGTCTTTCAGCTTGGCCGGACCGAGGCCGAATTGATGCAGGCGCGCCGAGTGGCCGATCCCAAGCTCTTTTCGCTCTCGACCGGGCTGATGCATTTCACCTTCCTGCAGATCCTGCTGGGCGCACTGGTGGCAGGGATCGATGCTGGACGCGCCTTTCCCACCTGGCCGCTGATGGGCGATGGCTTCTTTCCGCCCGCGCCCTTCGAGTTGACGCCCCTGTGGCGCAACTTCTTCGAGGATGCGGGACTGGTGCAGTTCATCCACCGCATGTCGGGATACCTGCTGTTGGTCTTCGCCGTAATCGTCTGGCGGCGCGGCCGTCGCGCGGCCAGCGGGGCGACCCGGTTCGCCTTCAACGCGGCCTTCGCGGCGATCACGGTGCAGATGTTGATCGGCATCGCCACGGTTCTCTACCAGGCCCCTTGGCAGATCGCCATCGTGCATCAACTGGTCGCCGTGCTGGTCTTCGTGCTTATCCTTCGGGCGCGCCACCTGTCGCGCTACCCGCGGCCCCAATCGCTCAGAGGAGCCTGACATGTCCGCCTATGACGAGTTGATGGAATTCGCCCGCACGACGCAGGCGCTGGCGCAGGTTGCCGGGCGGCTGGGCTGGGACCAGGAGACGATGATGCCGCGGGGCGCGGCGCCGCAGCGCGCCGAGGAACTGGCGGCGATGGAATCGGTTCTGCACGCGCGGCGCACCGATCCCCGGGTGGGCCACTGGCTGGACAAGGCCGAGGCGAGCGCACCCGTCGAGGCCGCCAACCTGCGCCTGGTCCGCCGCGATTTCGACCGCGCCAGCAAGGTGCCCGCGCGGCTGGCCGCGGAACTGGCCCGCGTGACCTCGATGGCCCAGGGCATCTGGGCGAAGGCCCGGGCCGAGGATGATGTCGCCGCCTTCATGCCGACGCTGAGGGAGGTGGTATCGCTGAAGCGCGAGGAAGGTGCGGCCCTGGCCGACGGGGCCGATGTCTACGACGCCCTGTTGCAGGATTTCGAACCGGGCGCCTCGGCGGCCGAGCTGGAAGCGATGTTCGCGCGGATGCGCCCGCGCCTGGTGGCCCTGCGCGAAGCGGTGCTGGACAAGCCCGCTCCCGCAGCACTGGCCGGCACCTTTGACGAGGGCGCACAGATGCGGCTGGCCCGCCAGGTCGCCAGGACCCTCGGCTACGACATGGCCCGCGGCCGAGTGGACAAGGCGGTTCATCCGTTCTCGTCGGGGTCGGGCCTCGACGTGCGGATCACCACGCGCACCAACCCGGACGATCCCTTCAACAGCCTCTATTCCACGATCCACGAGGTCGGCCACGGCGCCTATGAACAGAACATCCACGCCGACCACCTGCTGACCCCGGTGGGGCAGGGTGTCTCGATGGGCGTGCATGAAAGCCAGTCGCGCATCTACGAGAACCAACTGGGCCGGTCCGAGGCCTTCGCCCGTTGGCTCTACCCGCAGATGCAGCAGGCCTTTGGCGATCTGTCCCTGCCCGACGCCCAGGCGCTGTTCGCCGCGATCAACCGGGTCGGTGCGGGCTACATCCGCACCGAGGCCGACGAGGTCCATTACAACCTGCACATCCTGATGCGCTTCGACCTGGAACGCGACCTCATCGCCCGGCGGCTGGAGGTGGAGGACCTGGAGGCGGCCTGGAACGCGCGGTTCGCGGCGGATTTCGGCGTCGAGGTGGACCGGCCCTCGAACGGGGTCCTTCAGGACGTGCACTGGTCGGTCGGGCTGTTCGGTTATTTCCCGACCTACACGCTGGGCAATGTCTACGCCGGCTGCCTGCACACGGCCATGCAGCGTGACGTGCCGGACCTGGAGGTCGGCCTGGCGACCGGCGACCTGACCCCGGCGACAGACTGGCTGCGCGACAAGGTGCAGATCAACGGCGGCCTGTACCAGCCGCGCGAGACGATCCGCCGGGCCTGTGGCGCGGAGCCCGATGAAGAGCCGCTGCTGGCCTACCTCGAGCAGAAGTTCGGCGCGCTTTACGGGGTGTGACCAAGTGGTGTGGCGCGCGCCACGCATGATATCACGGCGGCGCGGGCGCGCCGCCGCGGGGGAGGGGCGCTGCCCCTCTGCCTTGCGGCATTCACCCCGGGATATTTCCGGCCAGAAGAAGCGGCAGACTTACCCGGCCCAGTCGGGTTTGCGCTTTTCGATGAAGGCGGTGATGCCCTCGTCGGTGTCGCGGTCGAGCATGTTGCGCACCATGACGTCGCCGGTATGGGCGTAGGCGGCCTCGGTCGTCAGGTGCGCCTGTTCGTAAAAGGCCCGCTTGCCGACGCTCACCGCGCTGGCCAGTTTGCCGGCCACGGTCTCGGCCAGCTCGGTCGTGGCGGTTTCGAGGTCATCGGCCGGGACGGCGTGGTTGAGCAGGCCGATCTCGATGGCTTCCTCGGTCTCGATCAGGCGGCCGGTCGTGAGCATCTCGAAGGCGCGTTTGCGCGGCACGTTGCGGGTCAGGGCCACCATGGGGGTGGAGCAGAACAGCCCGATATTGACGCCGTTGACCCCGAAGCGCGTTCCCTCGGCGGCCACGGCCATGTCGCAGGTCGCCACCAGCTGGCAGCCCGCGGCGGCGGCGACACCGTGCACCTGTGCGATCACCGGCTGGGGCATGGCCTGGATCGTCTGCATGAGCGTCGTGCAACGGGTGAAGAGATCGGCGAAATAGGCGCCGCCTGCGTCTTGTGACCGGCGGGCGGCCTGCATTTCCTTGAGGTCGTGACCCGCGCAGAAGGCCTTGCCCGTGCCTGCAAGCGTCACCGCGCGGATTTCGTCGCTCTCGGCGATGTCGTCGAGGGTTTCCTGCAGCGCGGCCAGCATGGCATCCGACAGCGCGTTCAGCGTCTGCGGCGCGTTCATCACCAGGTGGGCGACATGGTTGCGGTCGGTGCGGTCGAGCAGGGCCATGGCTTGTTCCTTTCACGGTTTCGGGGCAAACCTAGTCGTCGGGTGCGCACGGCGAAAGGGGTGACGCGACATGGCATTGCAGATGGGCACGGCCGAGATGGCGTCGTTCCTCGACGAGGTCTTTCCGCAGGTGCGCGGCGACTTCGTGATCGACCGGATGGACGAGGACATGCTTGTGATGCGTCTGAAGGTCGCCGACCGGCATCTGCGCCCCGGCGGAACCGTGTCCGGCCCCGCCATGTTCGGCCTGGCGGACGTCGCGGCCTACGTGGCGACCATGGCGCGGGTCGGCCCGCAGGCCCTGGCCGTGACGACGAACTGTTCGATCGACTTCATGCGCAAGCCGCAGGCGGGGTGCGACATTCTTGCGCAGGCAGAGGTGCTTAAACTGGGCCGGGCGCTGAGCGTGACCGAAGTGCGGCTGTTCTCGGAGGGCACGGGGGCACCTGTTGCCCGGGCCAGCCTGACATATTCGATCCCGCCCGATCGGTCGGTCTGACAGGGTCCCATTGATTCAGATCCGGAAAGCGGCATATGTCTCGTCTGCGAGACATGATGGCACGCACCCCGGCGAGGAGCACCCGATGACGAACACGATTCCGCAAGAGGCACGATCGCAAGGGCTGGCGCATTTCCCGGTGACTTTCTTTGCAGTGGTCATGGGGCTTTTGGGTCTGACACTGGCCCTGCACGCCGCCGCGCCAGTCTGGGCGCCAGCCGCGGTGCTGTCGTCGGGGATGCTGGGGCTTTCGCTTCTGGCGCTGGTCGTGATCTCTGCGTTTTACGGCCTCAAGGCCCTGCGCCATCCCGGGGACGTTGCCGCCGAGTGGCAGCATCCGGTGAAACTGGCCTTTTTCCCGACGATCACGATCTCGCTGCTGTTGCTGTCCACGGCGCTCTGGCCGCTGTTGCCCGGGGTCGCGCGGGGCATATGGCTGTGCGGCGTGATCGGGCAGGGGGCGCTGACCCTCGCGGTGATATCCGGCTGGATCAGCCACCGCAGTTTCGAGGTGGGGCACCTGACGCCGGCCTGGTTCATCCCGGCGGTGGGCAACGTCATCGTGCCGGTTGCCGGGGTGCCGATGGGGTACGTGGAGATCTCGTGGCTTTTCTTCTCGGGGGGGCTGATGTTCTGGGTCGTGCTGCTGACGCTCGTGATGAATCGCCTGATCTTTCACGATCCTATCCCGGCGCGGCTGTTTCCGACGATGGTGATCCTGATCGCGCCGCCCGCGGTCGCCTTCGTGGCCTATGTCGCATTGGCGGGGGGTCTCGATGGCCTGGCGCGGGGCCTGATCTACACGAGCTACATCTTCACCGCGCTGGTGGTGGTGCAGGTTCCGAAACTGGCGCGGCTGCCCTTTGCCCTGTCCTGGTGGGGACTGAGCTTTCCTCTGGCCGCGCTGGCCATCGCCTCGTTCCGCTTTGCCGCGCTCGCGGGGACGCTGGCACACCTCGTGATCGGGGTGGCGGCACTGACAGTGCTGGCGTTGGTCGTGCTGGGGCTGGCGGCACGGACGGGCCTGGCCGTCGCGCGGGGCGAGATTTGCCGTCCCGAATGATGGGGTATAATAATACCTAAATCTTAGGCAATTGAAAAACGGGTATAAAATAACATCATCCACGATTGACTGTGCATCGCAAACCCGTAAAACACGGTCATCCGAAACCCAACCAGGGCCGAAAAACATGAAAACCTATTCTGCGAAACCGGCAGATATCGAGAAGAGCTGGGTCGTGATCGACGCCGAGGGCGTTGTTCTTGGGCGCCTCGCCTCGATCGTGGCCACGCGCCTGCGCGGAAAGCACAAGCCGTCGTTCACCCCACACATGGACATGGGCGACAATGTCATCGTCATCAACGCTGACAAGGTGCAGATGACCGGCAAGAAACGCACCGACAAGACCTATTACTGGCACACCGGGCATCCGGGCGGCATCAAGAACCGCACGGCCGAGCAGATCCTCGAAGGCGCCCATCCCGAGCGGGTCGTGACCCAAGCCGTCAAGCGGATGCTGCCGGGCAACAAGCTGTCTCGCAAGCAGATGACCCATCTGCGTGTCTTCGCCGGTGCCGAGCACGGCATGGACGCCCAGAAGCCCGAAGTTCTGGACGTCAAGTCCATGAACTCCAAGAACACCCGGAGCGCATACTGATGGCCGATCAAGTCAATTCCCTCGAAGAACTGGGCCAGGTGGCCGAAGGCGCCGAAACCCCTGTCGCGGAAGAAACCCCGCGCGAGCCTGTTCGCGACGACCTGGGCCGGTCCTATGCTACCGGCAAGCGCAAGGACGCGGTCGCCCGCGTCTGGATCAAGCCGGGCTCGGGCAAGGTCTCGGTGAACGGCAAGGAGCTGAACACCTATTTCGCCCGCCCCGTTCTGCAGATGCTGCTGCGTCAGCCCTTCGACGTGGCCGGCGTTGCCGACCAGTTCGACGTGCAGGCCACCGTCAAGGGCGGCGGGCTGTCAGGGCAGGCCGGTGCGGTGCGCCACGGTATCTCCAAGGCTCTGCAACTCTATGATCCCGGGCTCCGCCCGTCGCTCAAGGCCGCCGGGTTCCTGACCCGCGACAGCCGCGTGGTGGAACGCAAGAAGTATGGCCGCCGCAAGGCGCGCCGGAGCTTCCAGTTCTCCAAGCGCTGATCGGGATCGTTTGGCCGTTACCAGGGGCCGTCCTGCCGGGCGGCCCCTTTTGCGTGACCACAGGTCAGCCCTGGGTTTCGCCGAAGCACTCCGAGACCAGCGCATCGGCCAGGCGCACGATCGGGTCCAGCTTTCGGCTGCGGTGAAAGCTGATCCAGACTTCCAGCAGTTCGGCCGGGCCGTCCGGGTGCAGCCGCTTCAGGTCAGGCCGGGCATCGCCGAAGCTCTCCGGAAAGGTCGCCACCAGGTCCGACCCCGTCAGCATGTCCTGCGAGGGGGTCAGCCCCTCCATCCGCAGCCGCGTCGGCAGATCCGCCTCGGTGGTCTGGAACATTTCGACCTGGCGCGCGGCGTCATCGTAGTCGATTGTCAGCCAGCCCGAGGGCGGGCCGCCCAGATCGGCACTCACATAGGGGCGCACCCGCAACCCGCCCAGCTTGCGGCAGGTCAGCAAACCTTGCGTGGGCCGCGTATAGGTCACGGCGACATCCGCCTCGGCATAGGCGATGGACCGATGGCGGAAGGTCAGGTCCAGCCGCAGGTCGGGGTACCGACGCAAGAAGGCCGGCCCGCAACCGCTGAGCGCACTTTGAAGGACCGTCATGGACACGGTCGCGCGCACCACTGCCCCGGGCGGCGGCTGCATGTCCTGCTGCACGGCGAAGGCCTCAAGGTCATGTTCCACGGTCTCGGCCAGAGTGATAAGGCGGCGCCCGGCCTCGGTCGGCTCCCAGGTGCTGGCATGCTTTATGAAGAGCGCCTGACCCAGTTCCTCGGTCAGCTTCTCGATGCGTCGCGACACCGTCGCGACGTTCGCCGAAAGGCTTTCTGCGGCATTCGTCATGGTCTTGTGGCGATCCAGCGCGAGGCAGAATCTCAGATCGTCCCAGTTGTGCAGCCCCAACGCGTCATGTCTCCTGTCGTGTTCGCCCCGCCCCGTGGGGCGCACAATACCCTACAGACCGGATATTGGGGGAAAACCTGACCTTGACTGGCTTTAAAGACAGGGCGAATCGCTGCATGACCGCTGGGCATTGATCTTTTTCGTGTTTCTGGGTCCTCTTGGACCGAGCATGTCTTGCGGGAATCGGGGTGCGGATGGCCAGGGCGGCACTGACAGCGGGCGGCAAGCGGGGGCTGATCCTGGTCAGCCCGCCGTTTCTGTATGCCCTGTTGTTGCTGGCCGTGCCGCTGGCAACGATTCTGCTGTTCAGTTTCTGGACCCAGGATTACCTGGACATAGACACCCGGTTCACCATCGCCAACTACGTCGAGGCCTTCGGAGACCCGCTCTACATGCAGCTGCTGCGCCGGTCGCTATTGATCGCGGGGGCAGTGACCCTGGTTACCGTGGTGCTGGCCTTTCCTATCGCCTATTTCGTGAGCTTCCACGTGGCGCCGGCCCGCAAGTCTCTCTGGCTTTTCCTGATCACCATTCCCTTCTGGACCAGTTACCTGATCCGCGTCTTCCTGTGGAAGGTGATCCTGGGCTACAATGGCGTGCTGAATTCCAGCTTGCTGGGGGTCGGGCTGATCGACGAGCCGCTCTCGGTGATCCTCTACAATGCCAACGCGGTGGTCATCACCCTGGCCCATGCCTTTGCGCCCTTCGCCATCCTGCCGATATTCGTGGCGCTGGAAAAGATCGACCGCTCGCTGCTTGAGGCCTCGATGGACCTGGGCGAGACGCGGGTGACGACCTTTCTTCGGGTGACGCTGCCGCTGGCCATGCCCGGGGTGGTCGCCGCGGTACTGATCGTCTTCATTCCCACCATCGGGGATTACGTCACGCCGCGGCTGGTGGGCGGGCCTGACGGGCTGATGATCGCCAACATGATCCAGACCCAGTTTCTCAAGCTCAACAACGCGCCCATGGGGGCCACCCTGGCGATCCTCGCGATGCTGTCGGTCACGGCGGTCTCGCTGGTCTTCATCTGGCTCAACCGGCGCTGGCTGCGAGGCCCGAAATGAGGGGGCTGCGGTTTTACGCGATCGCCTACCTGGTGTTTCTCTACGCGCCCATCGCGTTGCTGCCGCTCTTCGCCTTCAACGATGCCGATATCATCGCCTTTCCGCTGTCGGGGGGCACGACGCGCTGGTTCGCGGAACTGACCCAGAGTGCCAGCCTGCTGGACGCGGCGCGCAACTCGCTGATCATTGCCGCCACCACCGCGGTGCTGTCCACCGTCCTTGGCGTATGCGCCGCCCGCGCCGCGACCATGGCCGACTGGCCGCTGAAACGCCCGATGATGGGGCTGATCATGTTGCCGCTGGTCCTGCCCGAGATCATCGTGGCGGTTTCGCTGCTGGTGCTCGCGGTGCAGGTGTTCGGGCTGGGTCTGTCCAACACCACGATCATCGCGGCTCATACGCTGATCTGCATGCCCTTTTCCATCGCCGTGCTCAACGGCGCCTTCCAGAACCTTGACCCGGCCCTTGAAGAGGCCGCCCTCGACCTTGGCGAAACGCGGCTGAGCGCCTTTCGCCTGGTCCTGCTGCCGCTGGTGATGCCCGGGATCGTGTCCTCGCTGCTGATCTCCTTCACCATCTCTCTGGATGAGTTCATCATCGCCTTCTTCCTGTCGGGGGCCAATCCGACCATGCCGGTCTACATCTGGGGTTTGCTGCGCTTTCCGGGCCAGTTGCCGGTGGTCATGGCGCTGGGGACCATCCTGGTTGCGTTGTCCATCGTGCTTTTGACCATCGCCGAGATCATGCGGCGGCGCGGGCTCAAACGCGCCGGTCTCAGGGACAGGGGGGGCTTTCTATGACGCTGATCAACCTGGCGGGCGTGAACAAGCATTTCGGCGATTACCACGCGCTGCGCGACATCGACCTGAACATTCACCAAGGCGAGTTCTTCTCGCTGCTGGGGCCCTCGGGCTGCGGCAAGACCACCCTGCTTCGGGTCATCGCGGGTTTCGAGGATCCCGACAGCGGCAGCCTGCACATCGACGGGCGCGGCATGGCCGGTGTCGGGCCGAACCTGCGGCCTACCAACATGGTGTTCCAGTCCTACGCGATCTTCCCGCACCTGAGCGTGGCCGAGAACGTGGGTTTCGGCCTGCGCCGCTCCGCGATGAGCAAACCCGACAAGGCTCGCGCCGTGGGCGAGGCGCTGGAGATGGTGGGCCTGGGCGGCTACGGAAACCGCGCGGCCAATGCCCTCTCCGGCGGCCAGCGCCAGCGGGTGGCTCTGGCCCGCGCACTGATCCTGAAACCCAAGGTGCTGCTGCTGGACGAGCCGCTCTCCGCGCTGGACAAGAAGATCCGCGAGCAGATGCAGGTGGAGCTGATGAAGCTTCAGCGCGAGGTCGGGATCACCTTCATCCTGGTCACGCACGACCAGGAAGAGGCCCTTGTCATGTCCGACCGCATCGCGGTGATGTTCGAGGGTGGCATCGGCCAGCTGGATGACCCCGAGACACTTTACCGCCGGCCGGCCACGGAACGGGTGGCTGGCTTCATCGGAATGATGAACTTCCTGCGCGGGCAGGTGACATCCACCGGTGCCGAGATCGAGGTCGAGGTCGAGGGGCTGGGCCGCTGCCGGGTTCCGGCCGAACAGGCCCCTGGCGGGGTTTCGGCGGGGGCCGTCAGTGTCGGTATCCGCCCCGAGACGCTGTCGCTGCTCTTCGAGGGCGAGCGGACCGACAGGATGGAAGTCGCGGGCCGGGTGGACGAGGTCGTCTACTACGGTGACATGACCTACTACGACGTCGCTGTTGACGGTATCGAGAAGCCTCTGACGCTGTCCATGAAGAACCTGATCGGACGCCCGGTGCTGGATGTCGGCATGCCCACGCGCGTGGCCTGGGACGAACGCTCGCTCGTGCTGCTGGGTCGGTGACTTCCAGCCGCTGTTTCTTCTGGCCAAAAATATCCCGGGGTGAATTGGCCGCAGGCCAAGAGGGGCAGCGCCCTTCACATGCGTTGGTCAGTCCAGCGCCACCTGGTAGCGGATCGACAGGGTTTCCATCCCGGGATTGGGCGACTGCGTATCCGCGTTCGAGCGATGGTCATAAAGTACGCTCAACGTGGCCCCGTTGCCGAATTCATAACCCATCCCGAGGGCCGAGCGGATATGCAGGTTGCCACCCAGGTCCGGCCCGTCGCCCGCGCCGTAGTAGCCGGGCATGATCGAGCCTTCGGCGAAGAGTCCCGCCGGCCCGATCTCGAAGCGCGATTTCACACCAAGGCCTATCCAGCCGGCCCCTTCGTCGGTCATCGAAAACCCGACGGTGGGCTGGAACGGGCCATAGGCATGGTCCAGGTCATAGCCCAGGTAGAGTTCCTGGCCGATGCGCTCCTCCTGGAAGATGACGTCGCCGGCCTGCACGGACAGCCGCACGGGGGCGGCATCACGGGCCAGGCAACCGGTATTGCCGCAATGGTTCACGCCCATGTCGAACAGGCTGGCGATCAGGTATATCGCGGCTAGGGTGCCGTCCATCAGTTCATCTCCCCTGTCTATCACGCATGTGAATACCGGTCCCGCGCAGGCCGGACCAGCCTTTTTTCACCCCTCGCGCATCCCGGTGTCGGTATCGTCATCGGGCCGGATCAGACCCAGCCCCCGCAGGTAGATCCCGATCCCGGTCTCCAACAGGTCCTCGGGTGGGAAGGGCGCGCGGCTGCCGGGGCTGCCTCGCGCGAAAAGCTCGACCACGCCGTGCGACATGGCCCAGACATGGGCCGAGAACATCTGCGGCGGCGGGCGCTTCTCCTCGGGGATATGCTGCGACAGCTCCGCGGCGGCCTTTTCCAGCACCCCCATGGCCCGGCTGGCGGCGGCGGCCAGGTCCGGCGTGCGCTGCACCGGGATGCCGCTTTCGAACATGGCCACGTAATGCCCCGGAAACCGGCGGGCGAAGGCCAAATAGGCGCGCCCCGTGGCCTCGAAACTGGCCAGCGCCGAGGGCTGGCCCTTCTCGTAGGCATGTTCCATCAGGTCTGCGAAGATGACATAGCCCTGCCGGGCAGCCTCCGCGATCAGGTCGTCGCGCCCATCGAAGTGGCGATAGACGGCGGCGGGGGTCACGCCCGCCTCGCGGGCGGCCTCGGACAGGGTAAAACCGGTGGGGCCCTTCTCCTCGATCAGGCGCAGGGCACCGTCGACCAGCGCCCGCTTGAGGTCGCCGTGATGATAGCCCCGCTTAGCCATGCCAGAGGTCCGGTCCCCCCGCGATCATGGGGTCCACCGGCCCGACCTGCGACAGGTCCTTGCGGTCGTAGTCCAGCGCGTGCAGCACGGTGCGGATCGCGTTGACCCGCGCCCGGCGCTTGTCGTCGGACCGGACGATGGTCCAGGGCGCATCGGGTTCATGGGTCAGGGTCAGGGTTTCGCTTATGGCGCTGGTATAGGCGTCCCAGCGTTTCAGACCTTCCACGTCGATCGAGGACAGCTTCCATTGCTTGAGCGGGTCCTGTTCGCGTTTGAGAAAGCGCTTGAGCTGCGCGGCCCGGTCCACGTTCAGCCAGAACTTGAACAGGTGGATGCCCTCGTCCACCAGCATCTTCTCGAAAGGGCCGACCTGGCGGAACCAGTGGGCGCGCTCTTCGTCGGTGCAAAAGCCGAAAACCTTCTCGACGACGCCGCGGTTGTACCAGGACCGGTCGAAAAAGACACATTCACCGCCCGAGGGCAGGTGGTCGATATAGCGTTGGAAATACCACTGGGTGGCCTCGGTCTCGGTCGGTTTGGACAGGGCCACGACGCGGGCTCCACGTGGGTTCATGTATTCGCGGAACCGCTTGATCGTGCCGCCTTTTCCGGCCGCGTCGCGCCCCTCGAAGACGATGGCGACGCGCTGCCCGCTATCCTTGAGCCAACGCTGCAGCTTGACCAGTTCCACCTGGCAGGCCTCCAGCCGGGCCCTGTAGACCTTCTTTTTCCAGCGGTCGGTATAGGGGTAGCGGGTCGAGAGGATCTCGCCCTTGCCCCATTCCTCGATCTCGGCGCGCACCGTCGCGGGGGCCTCGTGGCGGAAATAATGGCTTATGGCGCCGTCGAAGGGCAGGTCCTGCAT
Source organism: Salibaculum sp. (assembly GCF_035270045.1). Taxonomy (NCBI): domain Bacteria; kingdom Pseudomonadati; phylum Pseudomonadota; class Alphaproteobacteria; order Rhodobacterales; family Roseobacteraceae; genus Salibaculum; species Salibaculum sp. The sequence continues at coordinate 3,220 of NZ_DATFIP010000083.1, read as the reverse complement.
CGCTCACTCCTCGCTGGCGCCACTATCTCCTCGCTGGCGCCACTATGGGGTCTGTGCCGGATCAGCGCAATCCGGCGCGCGCGGCGGCCCGGTCGATGGCGGCGCGGGTCGCCTCGGGGGCGGTGTGATGGGGCAGGTGGCCGACCCCCTCCAGCCGTACGAGGTTGGCCTTCGGGACCTGCCGGATGAATTTCTCGGCATGGATGGACAGCCCCACTGTGGTATCGGCCGTCCCGTGGATCAGCTCGATGGGCAGCGCCAGCTCGCCGTAGTGCGGCTGCATTTGCGTGATCTGGGCCAGCAGACCCAACCGCTGCTTCGCATTTGCGCGCAGGCTGACGCGCCGTGCCGCCAGCTCGGCGCCGAAATGGTCGACATACCCTTCGGGTGCGGGTTCGGGGTCGAAGACGGCGCGCACCTGGTCGCGGATATAGGATCGCGGTACCAGCGCGGTGATCGGCGGCACCGCCATCGCCGAGCCGAGCGTCGAGCCGTTCGCGCGGTAAAGCGCGGGCACATGGCCATCCCAGGGGTGGGTGGGCGACGAGACAAGCACCAGCCCGGCGACTGCCTTCGGGCGCGTCACCGCCCAGGACAGCGCCACGGCGCCGCCGTAGCTCTGGCCCAGCACAAGGGGGCGATCCGCCCCCAGCTGCGCCGCGGCCCCCTGGAGCAGCGCGGCCTGTTCGGCGATCGTTGCGCCCCGGTCCTGCAGACGGTCGGTATAGCCCAGCCCGGGGCGGTCGAAGGCGATCACGCGGTAATCCTCGGCCAGCCGATCCATCAGGGCAAAGCTGAAATCCCTCAGGTTCCCCGACGAGCCATGGATCAGCACCAGGTCGGGCCCCTCGCCCTTGACCAGGGCATGCACCCGCGTGCCGTCGACATCGAGAAACTGGCCCAGGGGCGGGAACCGCGCTTCCCAACGGTCCTCGCGGGCGCCGGCGAGCAGGTGGACCGCCACGGCGAAGGCCAGAAGAAACAGCAGGACAACAAGGAATTTCATGACGTTCGCCCCTAGTGCGAGAACAGGTGGACCTAGGCCCCGTGCCACTGGCGTCCAGCAGCGCCGTGGCGTCAGCGCCGCAGGTCGGACACCTCCTGCCCGATGCGGCCCATGTCGAAGGGTGTCGTCAGGTAGATCTCGGAAATCCAGTTGCCATAGAGAAGATGCGCATGGCTGCGCCAGCGGTTCTGGGGCGCGCGGGCGGGGTCGTCGAAGGGAAAATAGTTCACCGGCATCAGCACGTCGGCGCCCGCGACCTGGCTGGCAGCCAGGTCGCGGCGGTATTCCTCGTCCAGCGTGCCGCTATCGTATTCCAAGTGATTGAAGACATAGAGCGCCCGATGTGACGGGTCCTCGACCAATGCCGGGCCGACCTCGTCAGAGTGCAGCAGGATCGGCAGGCCCGCGGCCTCGATCTCGGGCCGGCGCATCTCGGTCCAGCGGCTGACGGGCATGACGAAATCATCAGAAAACCCTCTTAGGTAGGGGCTTTCCGGGGAAAAGTTCATGTGCCGGTAGCAGCCGAAGAGCTTCTGGTCGAGCAGGTGTTTGCGCACCCCGTGGAAGTAGTGGATCATCGCCATGCCACCCCAGCAGACACCGAAGGTGGAATGCACGTGGGTCTGGGTCCACTCGAAGACCTCGCACAGCTCGTCCCAGTATGTGACGGCCTCGAAGGGCAGGTGCTCGATCGGGGCGCCGGTGATGATGAGCCCGTCGAACTTCTCGTCGCGGACCTCGCGGAAGGGGCGATAGAATTCTTCCATGTGGTCCGCCGAGGTGTTGCGTGCCTCGTGCCCGGTCATGCGGATCAGGCTGAACTCGATCTGCAACGGCGAGGACCCGATCAGCCGCGAAAACTGGATCTCGGTCTGAATCTTGCGCGGCATCAGGTTGAGCAGCCCGATGCGCAGGGGGCGGATATCCTGCTGGCTGGCCGCGTTCTCGCCCATGACCATGACGCCCTCGGTCGAGAGCACGTCATAGGCGGGCAGGGAACGGGGCAGCTTGATGGGCATCGGATCCTCTTTCGCAATGCGTCTGGGTTAGCGGGTTGCGTCCAGCGCCTCGGCGATCACCGTCTCGATATCGGAGGCGTCGCGCACCCGCGCCATGTCTTCGGCCAGGACGGTCACGCCCCAGTTGCGTGCCATGGCGGCGTAGCGGGGTTGACGGTGGGCCAGGGCCTCGGCATAGGCCCGGCGGATGAAGGCGTCCGGATCAACATCGCCCTCCTGTATATTGTTTTCCAACAGGTAATCATTCCAGGCCCGGGCCAGGAACGCGGGCTGGTAGGACATTGGCTTGGGCGCACGGTCAAAGCGGCGCACCAGCTCGTCGGTGTGGGAGTCGGTGCCCTTGATCCAGACCATCAGGCATTGCTCGGACAGGGCGCGCAGGATCGGGTCGTCGCGGTCGTCGGGGTTCACCCACTCGCAGATGGACCCGCCGGTGTCACAGACGAAATGCGGATAGCCGTAGACATCCTCGGCCCGGGTGATGAAGGTGCCCGTGTCCAGCAGCGTGCGTTCCTCGGCATCGCGGAACTCGTCCTGCCGACGGGTATATTCGGCCATGGGCAGGCCGCCGCGGGCAGGGTCGCCAGGCTTGCCCAGGTAGGCTGAGACGGCGGTCAGGTCGTCGTCATGGATGTTGGCGGCGATATGGATGGCATCGGCACGCAGCATCTCGGCCAGGAAGGGCACCTGCATGGCCTGTTTCTTGAGGTTGTCGGCAATGGGCTCGGCCATGTAGCGGGTGCCGATGCGGTAATCCACGCTGTAATGGAACCAGTCGCCGGTGGAGGCCAGCATCTTGGACAGATGTGTCTTGCCAAGGCCGGACATGGCAAAGAAGACCACGCGCTTGTGGGCGGCTCGGGTCCAGTCGGCGGCGCTCTCGTAGATCATTTGTGTTGCGTAGCGCGCGCGTGCGCGGCTTCCAAGCCCAAACTGCGCGGCAAGGCGAAAGCCCCGCCGCTCGGGGCGGGGCTTTCCGGGGTCTGCTGGACCGTCAGAAGGTGTAGGCGATCTTGGCCCCGACACCCACCGCCGAGTTGTCCTTGAACTCCGAGCCTATGGTTGTCGTGGCGTCCCCGATATTGACGTAACGAATGCCGCCGGACAGTTCGACCCCGTCGGCGATCATGTAGGCCGCCCCCAACTGGTAGCTGATGTAGCCGTCTGTCGGGCCGAGGTTGCTTGTCGGTTCGTC
>NZ_DATFIP010000082.1:0-8475 GCF_035270045.1 Salibaculum sp. | reverse complement strand
TTCTGTGCGGCGTTTTTTGTATGGACGATCCTCGAATCCCTGCTCGGTCTGCCACCCATCGGTTGGCAGACTTACGAACTGATCCAGATCGGGGCGGCCGTCGGCCTCGTTCTGGGCATCGCCATGGCGGGCGTGGCCTTGCGTCGGGCGCATCGGCGCACTGCCCAGGTAGAGCAGAAATTGCGGGCGGCATCCGGGGCCTTCCTCGAATTGATGCAGGACAGGTTCGAGGATTGGAGCCTGACCCCGGCCGAGATGGACGTGGCGCTGTTTTCCATCAAGGGCATGTCAACGGCCGAAATCGCCGCCCTCAGACAAACCTCGGAAGGAACCGTCAAGGCGCAGACAAACGCCATCTATCGCAAGGCCGGGGTGAGCGGACGGCCACAGCTTCTGAGCCTGTTCATCGAGGATCTGATGGATGGTGCGGTCAGCCCGCGTCCATCGCGTATTGCCGAAGAACCTCCAGCGGAACGATCTCGAGCGCCCGTTGATGCGTCGCCGCCAAGCTGACCTTGGGTGCGCAGCCTTCGTCATGGGCCTGTAGAAAACGGCTGGCACAGAGGCACCACTGATCGCCTGGTTTGAGCCCGGCAAAGCCGAATTCCGGGCGCGGGCTGCTCAGATCGTTTCCGACATATTTCGAGTAGGCCAGGAATTCGGCGGTCAAGACTGCGCAAACGGTATGACTGCCCCGATCCTCGGCACAGGTATTGCAGGCCCCGTCCCGAAAGAAGCCGGTCACGGGGTCTATCGAGCACTGGGTGAGCGCCTCGCCCAGAACATTAACGGAAGTGTCTTTCTGCATCAGTCGAGTGCCTCTGCAATCTGGCGGAACATTGCCACGTTCCGCTCGTTCACACCATCTTCTCGAAACGCGCGGTCGGCCCCGTTCACGGCGATGACCACGCCCCTTGGTGTATCGATATAGAGGTATTGGCCATAGATGCCACGCCCCATGAATTGCCCCGGTTCTGCCCCCACAGGAATCCACCATTGGTACCCATAGCCGATTTCACCCGGATCGGTCGGGGCCGAGGCGCGGGTGCTTTCGGTGATCCAGTCCTTTGATACGATCCGTTGACCGAAGGCGATCCCGCCATTGGCCACCATGTGCCCGAACAGCGCGTAGTCACGCGTGGTCAAGTTCAGCCCGCCCAGCACGAAGGCGACCCCATGTCCGTCGGTGACGTAATGGGGTTCGACCGTCAGGCGCAGCGGGTGCAGCACCTTTTCGTTGAGCAGCTCGGGAATGGGCCGCCCGGTTGCTCCCCGGATCACCATGCCGATCACATGCGTATCGATTGAGACATACTGCCAGCCGGTGCCGGGCTGGGCAAATGTCTCGTCCAGCCCCCTGGCAAAGCGGTCCATTGAGCGACCCATGGCCAGGACGCGGCCCATCTTGTTTATATCGCTCCAGAAATCCAGGTAGTCTTCGTCGAATACCACGCCCGAGGACATTTGCAGCACATCGCCGATTCTGGCGCCGTCATAGGCGGTGCCCACCAGGCGAGGCGCGTACTTTGTGATCGGGTCGTCAAGGCTGTCTATGGCCCCCTCTTCGTGGACAATGCCGAACAGCACTGACAGGAAACTCTTGGCGACCGACCAACTGATCCGGGTGCGCTGGGCCGGATCGTCGGTGCGCCCCGGGGCGGACAGCGGGTAGGCTTCGTGCCGGATCACACCGTCCTTGAGCACCACGATGCCTGTGACAGCCCGCGCCTCGGACCAGGCGCGATAGCCAGAAGGCATGGTCATGGACGCCCCTTGGGCAAGCTGGTTGGGCCGCACGTCCGCCAGCGGCATGGGGGCCGTCTCGAAGACCGTGCCCATGCTGGTGAAATTACCCACGATCCGGCCCGCATCGAACAGGGTTATGACCGTTGAAAGCCGCGCGATACGGTCACGCTGCCACAGCGCGAGCAGCGCCAGCAGAGCGACAAAGACAATCAGAACGCGCCGGAATGGTCTCATGGCTCGAAGGGTGTCACGCGCCCATGCGTCGGGCAAGCATCAGCCGCGGACATGGAACCAAAGCCGGTGAAATTCGATCCGGCCCGGGTCCGGCGTGGTATCGCCCGGCCTGATCCTCGAACGTCGCTGCCAGGCGGTGGTCACTTGAAGCGATCCGCGAGTCTCTGAAGCGGGCTGCGGTCATCTTCGGGCTCTGGCTCGGGCGCAGGCTTGGCCACGGGTTTCGGCGCCGGTGTCGAAGGCCGGGCCGGTGCCACACGCGCGGCGACGGCATTGAGGAATTTCGGCCCCTCGTCCTGTGCAAGCTGGGCCGCGCCGTCCGAAATGCCGCGCATCTCGTCGTCCAGCCAGTCGTGGTCGGCCTTGGCGAAGTCCGAAAGCACGTAGCCGGATACCTTGTTCTTGTCGCCGGGGTGGCCGACGCCAAGTCGCACCCGGTCGTAATGCGGCCCGATGTGCTGGTGGATCGACCGCAGCCCGTTGTGGCCGGCGTGTCCGCCGCCGGATTTCAGGCGCACCTTGCCCGGTGCCAGGTCAATCTCATCGTGAAAGACGATTACGTCGGTGCTGTCCAACTTGTAGAACCGCATCGCTTCACCGACGGACTGGCCGGACAGGTTCATGAAGGTCTGCGGCTTGAGCAGGATGACCTTTTCTGTTCCCAGCCGCCCCTCGGTCAGCTCTGCCTGGAATTTCGACCGCCATGGCGCGAATCCTTGATCCTCGGCGATCCGGTCCACGGCCATGAAGCCGATGTTGTGACGGTTGCGCGCGTATTTCGCGCCGGGATTTCCGAGTCCGACAAGGAGTTTCATGGCCGCTGTATAGCCTTTGGAACGGGGTCGGGGCCAGTCCGAATGGAGTCCCGCGCGAACGTCGGGTGTCCCGCTACTGTGGCGCCCGCGCTGGATTTGCCATGTACAAAGAAAAAGGCGCCCTTGGTGGGCGCCTTTCGCAGTCTCATAGCGCGAGGGATCAGCCTTCGTCGGTATCCTGCTCGGTGGCGGGCACTTCGTCAGCTGCGGCCTCACCTTCTTCTTCGTCCTCTGCGGCGGCCAGGCTCGACGGAGCTTGCACGTTGGCGATGACGAAGTCGCGGTCGATGGTTGGCTTGGACCCCGCCGGCAGATCAATCGAAGAGATCGTGATCGTGTCGCCGATCTCCAGCCCTTCGAGCGACGCGGTCAACTTCTCGGGGATGTCGCCGGCGGTGACGATCAGCTCGACCTCGGGGCGGACAACGGTCAGGATGCCCCCCTTCGTGAGGCCGGGGCACTCGTCCTCGCCCTCGAATTCGACCGGGATGAACAGGTTGATCTTGGTGCTGCGCTTCAGGCGCAGCAGGTCAAGGTGCGTCGGCAGGTCCTTGACCACGTCGCGCTGGACGTTGCGGCAGATCACGCGCACATCCTCTTGACCCTCGACCTTCAGGTTGAAGAGCGTCGAGAGAAAGCGCCCGTCCCGCAGCCGCTTGATCAAGGCGTTGAAGGGGATGTTGATGGGCAGCGGATCGGCCTCGCCTCCGTAGACGATGCCGGGCACCATGTGGTCGCGCCGGGCTTGACGGGCCGCGCCCTTGCCCGTGCCTTTGCGTTCATGTGCGACAAGATCGGGAATCTCACCAGCCATAGGTCTGTCCTTTCAATTCGCGCACCCCGAGATCTGTTCGGGGCCCACTTTGCCATGAGAGGGCCCCCGTGTTGGCAGGAGGACCCGATGAAATCGCGCGTATAGGATGGTTTGAGGGTGTTGAAAAGGGGGACCTTGCCTGCAACGGGTGGAAATCGTGCCCCCGGTTCCGGACGTTGTGGGTCTTGCCGTCGTGACCTGTCTGTGGTCAATCCCCGTCATGTCGATTGTGAGCGCTATCAAATTGTCCCGGATCCCCGGCTCCGCCTTCCTGGCGCTTGGCCTCTTCTGGGGAAGTTTTGCCGCGCAGGTCCCATCGCTCAAGGCCGGTCTCGGGGCGTCGGACGGGGTTTTCGGAACGTTGCTTCTGGGGTCCTCCATCGGCTTGGTCACGGCCATGCTGATCGCGCCGCGCGTCGATGCCCGATTGGGCGCGCACAGCATGCAGACCGCGGCCTTGCTGGTGGCGCTGGCCATGCTTCTGCCCGGGATCATCTCGGTGCCCTGGGGCTTCTTCCTGGTCATGGTTCTGCTGGGGTTCTCGGCCGGTCTGCTGGACGTGCTGATGAACACCCGCGTCAGCGACCTGGAGGCGGCCACGGGCCGGCCCCTGATGAACGCCAATCACGCTCTGTTCTCGGTCGGCTATGCGGTTGGGGCCGTGCTGGCAGGACTGGGGCGCGAGGCGGGCCTGCCCGCGTTGATGATCTTTGCCGGTATCGCGGCGATCATGGTGTTGGTGGTGCTGGGGCTGCGGATGCAGCCCGCCGCCGAGGAAGGCGACGACCCGGTTGGCACGCAGTCGCCGTTCGCCCCGGTGATGCTCTGCGGGCTCGTGGTTCTGGTGGCCTTCGGGGCCGAGGCCACGGTCGAGGCCTGGTCTGCCTTGCATATCGAGCGCACCCTTCAGGGCGGAGCCGCAGAGGGCGCCATGGGCCCTGCCACCCTGGGCCTGACGATGGCCTTCGGCCGCTTTGCCGGACAGGCGGTGTCGCAGAAGTTCCGCGAAACGAATGTCGTGATGGTGGCGGCCTGCGTCTCGGCCGTGGGCGCGGTGATTGCCGCCATGGCGCCGACCCCGGTCGTGGCTTACCTTGGCTTCGGGGTCCTGGGCCTTGGCGTATCGGTGATCGGGCCGCTGGCGCTGGGCTTGGTGGGCAAGCTGGTAACCTCTCGTCAAAGGTCCCGGGCCATTTCGCGCGTGTCGATCGTGGGGTTTTCGTCGTTCTTCTTCGCACCTGTCCTCATGGGCTGGTCGAGCGAGCTCTGGGGGCTGCGCGTATCCTATGCCGGGGTCGCCGGAACGCTGCTGATGGCGGTGCCGCTGGCACTCATGATCCGGGGGCTCCAGGCACGCAGGGCACCCCGCGGGGCGTGATCACTGCCAGTTGCCCTGGAAATCATGGGGCACCATCAGGATATCGCGGTCCAGCGTGGTGACTTCGCGTCGGCCGCACAGGCCCATCGAGATGTCCAGTTCCTTGTGAAGGACTTCCAGTGCCTTGGTCACGCCGGTCTCGCCCATTGCCCCGAGGCCATAGGTGTAGGCGCGGCCGATATAGGTGCCCTTGGCCCCCATGGCCAGTGCCTTGAGCACGTCCTGCCCCGATCGGATGCCGCTGTCGAGATGCACCTCGATCCTGTCGCCCACGGCATCCAGGATCGCCGGAAGAGCACGAATGGAACTCAGCGCCCCGTCCAGCTGCCGCCCGCCATGGTTGGACACGATGATCGCGTCGGCGCCGACGTTCAGTGCCTCCAGAGCGTCGCGCGGGTCCATGATGCCCTTGATGATAAGGGGGCCGTCCCACATCTTGCGAAACTGCCGGATGCGGTCCCAGTCCAGCGCCTGATCAAAAGCCTCCGCCGTCCAGGTTGCCAGCGACGATCCGTCCGTTACCCCCTTCGCATGGCCCACGACATTGCCGAAGAACCGCCGCTTCGTGCCCAACATGCCCAGCCCCCAGCGCAGCTTGGTCATCATGTCGGCCACGGATTTGGCTGTCAGTTTGGGCGGGGCGGACAGCCCGTTCTTGAGATCCTTGTGGCGCTGGCCCAGAAGTTGCAGATCGACCGTGATGACAGCGGCCGAGCACTTGGCCGCTTTCGCGCGATCGAAGAGGCGCTGCATGAAGTCGTCGTCCTTAAGGGTGTAGACCTGCATCCAGAACGGTTTTTCGGTGTTCTCGGCCACATCCTCGATCGAGCAGATCGACAGTGTGGACAGCGTGAAGGGCACGCCGAACTCTTCGGCCGCGCGGGCGGCCTTGATCTCGCCATCGGCCGATTGCATTCCGGCAAGGCCAACGGGGGCCAGGGCGACGGGCATGGAAACGTCCTGTCCGATCATCCGGCTGGCCGTGCTGCGGCCGGTCATGTCCTTGGCGACGCGCTGGCGCAGGTAGATTCTGTCGAAATCACTGGTGTTCTCGCGAAAGGTGCGTTCCGTCCAACTGCCCGACTCCGCGTAGTCATAGAACATCTTGGGCGTGCGGCGCTTGTGAAGACGCTTGAGGTCCTCGATGCAGGTAATCACGGGCATGGCAGTGCTTTTTATCTGTATTGGTAATGTTCCATTACCAATTTGACCGGCTCATCGCAACGACAAAGCGTGCCCGACCCCGCGGCCCATGCCGCCGGGCTCTGGATACAACGATCGCGGGGGTCAGGCCGAATGGGCCCCGTCGGCAAGGGTCTTCACGAAGGCCAGGACGTCAGCGACGCTGTCCCCCTTGGCGATGCGGTCCACGATGGCCGAGCCCACGACCGCGCCATCGGCCACCTCGGCAATGGCCCTGGACCTGTCCGGTGTCTTGATCCCGAACCCGACGATGACGGGCAGATCCGTTCGGGCCTTGATCCGGGCCACTTCGGGGCCGACGTCGCCCGCTTCGGCATTCGCGGCACCGGTGATGCCGGTGATCGAAACGTAGTAGACGAATCCGGAGGTGTTGGTGAGCACCTTGGGCAGGCGCTGGTCATCCGTGGTGGGCGTGGCCAGCCGAATGAAGTTCAGCCCGGCCTCCTGCGCAGGAATGCACAGTTCGTCGTCTTCCTCCGGCGGCAGGTCAACGACGATCAAGCCGTCGATCCCCGCTTCGTTTGCCTCTTCCAGGAACCGGGCGACGCCGCGCGAATAGATCGGGTTGTAATAGCCCATCAGCACGATTGGCGTCGTATCGTCCGACTTGCGCAATTCGCGCGCGATCTGCAGCGTCTTGTCCAGGGTCTGCCCGCCCGAGAGCGCACGCTGCCCGGCCAGCTGGATCGTCGGTCCGTCGGCCATGGGGTCGGTAAAAGGCTGGCCCAGCTCGATGATGTCGACCCCGGCACCCGGCAGGCCCTTCACGATCTCCAGAGAGGTCTCGTAGTCCGGGTCGCCCGCCATGACATAGGCGACGAAGGCCTTGCGGCCGGCGGCGCGCAGGTCCGCGAATTTGGCGTCTATGCGGGTCATGGGCGGTCCTTTCCACTGCGTCGCCCCGATGTGCTGCAATTCGGGGGCGAGATCAAGCGCGCCGCACCCGGTGCCGGTCTTGCAGGCCCGCGCCCCAGGCCCTATGAGGCGCGAAACGCCAAGCGAAGGAGCGCGACATGGGGTTCAAGATGGGTATCGTCGGCCTGCCGAACGTGGGCAAGTCGACGCTGTTCAACGCGCTGACGCGGACAGCCGCTGCACAGGCCGCCAATTTTCCCTTTTGCACGATCGACCCCAACGTCGGCGAGGTCAACGTGCCGGACGCGCGATTGGACAGGTTGGCCGGGATCGCCAAGTCGAAACAGGTCATCCCGACGCGCATGACCTTCGTCGATATCGCCGGCCTGGTCAAAGGCGCAAGCAAGGGCGAGGGGCTGGGCAACCAGTTCCTGGCCAATATCCGCGAGGTCGACGCCATCGCCCATGTCCTGCGCTGTTTCGAGGATGGCGATGTCACCCATGTCGACGGCCGTGTCGATCCTGTCGCCGATGCCGAGGTGATCGAGACCGAGCTGATGCTGTCCGATCTTGAAAGCATCGAGAAGCGCCGCGCCGGCCTGGTTCGCAAGCTCAAGGGCAACGACAAGGACGCGCAGCAGCAGGATCGTCTGCTGGCCGCGGCGCAAGAGGTCCTGGAAAACGGCCAGCCGGCCCGCGTGGTCGAGGTCGACGCGGAAGACGCCAAGGCCTGGAAAGGTCTGCAATTGCTGACCACCAAGCCGGTGCTGTTCGTTTGCAACGTCGGTGAGGCCGAGGCGGCGACAGGCAACGCCCACGCGACCGCCGTTGCGGATATGGCTGCCGCCCAGGGCAATTCCCATGTCATCATTTCGGCCCGGATCGAGGAGGAGATCAGCCAGCTCGATGCCGAGGAAGCTGAGATGTTTCTCGGTGAGATGGGCTTGGAAGAGGCGGGACTGGATCGCTTGATCAAGGCGGGCTATGCCTTGTTGCAGTTGGAAACCTATTTCACGGTCGGCCCCAAGGAGGCCCGCGCCTGGACGGTTCCTGCCGGCACGCGCGCCCCGCAGGCCGCCGGTGTTATCCATGGCGACTTCGAAAAGGGATTCATTCGCGCCGAAACCATATCTCATGACGACTTCGTCGCGCTGGGCGGTGAGCAGGCCGCCAAGGAAGCCGGCAAGATGCGCGCCGAGGGGAAGGGCTATGTCGTCAAGGACGGTGATGTGCTGCACTTCCTGTTCAACACCTGACCAGATTGCGCTGCAGGCAGTGTGACTCCCGTCGAGGGAATTCAGCCCTTGCCCCCCAAAGCGGCTTTGATTAGACGGGTCAGCGGAGACGTGGCCGAGTGGTCGAAGGCGCTCCCCTGCTAAGGGAGTAGGCGGGAAACCGTCTCGAGGGTTCGAATCCCTTCGTCTCCGCCA
>NZ_DATFIP010000081.1:0-18958 GCF_035270045.1 Salibaculum sp. | reverse complement strand
GCCTGCATGGCGACGCCGGGGATCATGGACCGGTGCAGCCCCATGTCGGCAAGGTCGCGGTCGCTGACGCGGGACAGTTCGTCGTACGTCTTGCGGTAGGCCTTGCGCCGGGCGGCACGGTGGGCCAATGCGTCACGCAGGGCCGACACCCGTTCTGCCAGGGAAGGACCGTGAACGCGGAGATCAGTCATGTGTGCCATGGTGGTCCCTTTCGCTTTCGTTTCATCTTTCGTTTCGGCGCGTTCTGCGTCGTTACAACCAAACATAGGCTAATGCTGCGACTGTACAATCCATCAAATTGGCAATGCTGCTATGCAGCATCTGCATGGGAATATGCCGGATTATCAGGCAACTGCGCCCAAGCATCGGGATGACGCGGGGGCGCCTTTTCGGATTGCCCATTCCGTGGCATGTCCTGGGTGGAATTTGTGCGAAATATGAATGCACAGGACAGGATATGAGGGTCCGCATGGCGGATGACCGGGAATCAGGACGCGGGCGGGCGCCGCCGGACTTGCAAATCCGGCCCGCAACCGCGGAGGACTGGCCCGCGATCTGGGCCATGCTCGAGCCGGTCTTTCGTGCGGGCGAGACCTATGCGGTGGATCGCGATATATCCGAGGCCGCCGCGCGGGCAATGTGGCTCGACCGGCCCGTGGCGACCTTCGTGGCCGAAGCCTCCATACTTCTGGGGACATATTACGTCAGGACCAACCACGGAGGCGGCGCATCCCATGTCTGCAATTGCGGCTATGTCACGGATGCGGCGGCGCGGGGCAGGGGCGTGGCGCGCGCCATGTGTCTGCATTCGCAGGACCGGGCGCGGGCCATGGGCTATCGCGCCATGCAGTTCAACCTGGTGCTTGCCTCGAACACGGGCGCGCTGCGGCTGTGGGGCAGCCTGGGCTTCTGCATCGTCGGAACGCTGCCCGAGGCCTTCCGCCACCCGCGTCTGGGTCCAGTGGATGCCCATGTGATGTGGAAACGTCTCTGACCCCGCCGTTGCGCCCGGGAAGCCCTGGAACTGACTGCCCCCGCGAATCGTTTCTGGCGGTTCGAGACCCGGATTCGGGCTCGAAATCAGCTTGAATCGCCAATGATGCCCAGTGTAGGGACAGAAACTTCCGATCATGCCGGGACTTCATGGAACTTCTCAGGATGATCAATATATGGTGGAGATGGAGAATTTTGGCACTCTATGTGTCTAGTTTCGGCGGATATCGCACATGATCTTGTCTGCGCTTGGTATCGTGAACAGGATCTTGTGCCACGGAATCCCAAGAAAACCGTTGCTTCCCATGATTTCCCATGGCACAAACTTGGATAAGGAAAACGGGCAGACAATTCGGGGCAGACGAACGACCCCACCGACACGCAGTCAGGTTTCATACAGGCACCCGCATTCCTTGAACGACAAGATCCGGCGCGCGAGCGAGCAGACATCCCCCCAGGTGGCGCGCGCAGTCGGACCTCCCGGAGACGGGACGAGGGCGGCGGATCGGACAGTGGCAGCAGTCCGATCCGCCGTTTTCTATTCTGGCCACGGGCGGGGGAGAGGCAGCGGGAAAGGACCGCGGGACAGTGGTTCTGAGTTTCAGAGGCGAGTTCAACCAGAAGGTTGATACCAAGGGCCGCGTTTCGGTCCCGGCCGATTTCCGTGCCGTGCTCGCCGATGGTGATCCGCGTTGCCCCGAAATCCCCTTGCCGCGTATGGTCGTCCTGCACGGTCCCCACCTCAGGAATTGCCTGCACGTCTACACCATCGAGGCCATGGCCGAGATCGAGGAAGGCATTCGCAAGCTTCCTCGCGGGTCGACCGAACGCAAGCGCGCCAGCCGTATGATCCTCGGCAAGTCCTGGGACACCGAGATCGACAAGGACGGGCGCATTGTCCTGCCCCAGCGCCTGCGTCAGCAGATCGGGCTGAGCGGCGAGGCGGTCATGGTGGCGATGGGCGACTATTTCGAAATCTGGAACGCCGCGACCTACGACGAGGTCGAGGCCGCCGAGACCGCGGAATGGCTCGAGGATCAGCCCGAGGACTTCGATCCGCTCAGCCTCATCGATCCGCCCGGCGACGAGGGCTGAGCCATGGGGGCCGATGCCACCGACACCCCGCATCTTCCCGTCCTGATCGGGCCGCTGATCGCGGCCTGCGCGCCGGTTCGCGGCACCTGGCTTGACGGAACTTTTGGCGCCGGGGGGTATACGCGCGAATTGCTCAAGGCCGGCGCGGACAAGGTGATCGGTGTGGATCGCGACCCGTCGGTTTTCAAAATGGTACAATGGGCGGTCGATGACCCCCGAATCGAGCTGATTGAGGGAACTTTTTCAAACCTCGACACCTATGGGGCGGATCTGGATGGTGTGGTGCTGGACCTTGGCGTGTCTTCCATGCAGCTGGATCAGGCCGAGCGCGGTTTCTCCTTCCAGAAGGATGGACCGCTGGACATGCGGATGGGCGGCGATGGCCCCGGCGCGGCCGACATCGTCAACACCGCCACCGAGCAGGACATCGCCGATATACTCTTTACCTATGGCGAGGAACGCGCCAGTCGGCGCATCGCCAGGAAGATCGTGGCGCAACGCGCCGAGGCACCCTTCGAGACGACGCTGCAACTGGCCCGGCTGGTGGAATCCTGCCTTCCGCGTCCGAAACCGGGCCAGAGCCACCCGGCCACGCGGTCTTTCCAGGCCTTGCGCATCGCGGTGAACGATGAATACGGGCAGCTGGGCGAGGGGCTGATGGCTGCCGAGCGCGCGCTGACGCCCGGCGGTCACCTCGCGGTCGTGACTTTCCATTCGGTCGAGGACCGCATGGTCAAGCGCTTCCTGCAGGAACGGGCCGGAAAACGCGCGAGCGTCAGTCGCCATGCCCCTGAAATCCAACAGGAAACGCCGGCCTTCGAGATCATCACCAGGAAGGCCGTCGGCGCGGACCCTGCCGAACTGGCCGGCAATCCCCGCGCCCGCAGCGCCAAGCTGCGCGTGGCGCGTCGTACCGATGCGCCCGCTGCGGTGGTGGATCTCGCGAAACTGGGGATGCCCCGATTGAAGAGGGACAGGTAATGCGCTCTTTTCTATACGTTCTTTCCGCCCTGGCGGTGGTCGCACTCGGGGTCTGGGCCTACCAGGAGAATTACCGCACGCAAGAGGCCATGCGTGAGGTTCGGGCGCTGCACCGCGACATCGGCGCGGCCCACGAGCGGCTTCAGATGCTGCGCGCGGAATGGGCCTATCTCAATCGACCGGACCGGTTGCGCGACCTGGCCGAACTGAACTTCGAGCGTCTGCGTCTTCTGCCGCTGATGCCTGATGCCTTCGGCAAGGTGGGACAGATCGCCTATCCCGCCCCCGCGCTGCCGCCGATCACCGACCCGGTTGAGGTGTCCAGCGACAACGCGCCTGAAAACCCGGACGCCCCGGCAGAGGAGACTGCGCGATGATCCGCACGCCGCTGCGCCCCCTGGCGCGCATCCTCAGGGCCCGCGACAGGGGGGAAAACCCCGACCGCATCGAGGCCGAGAACCGCCGCCTGCGTCACGAGCGTATGCAGGACCGGGCCCGCCAGCGCGCAGAGGGCCGGTTGCTGGTCATGGCGGCGATGTTCCTTGTCGCGTTCGGCGCCATCGGGCTGCGGATGGGCGTCCTGGCCGGCACCGTCCCCGAGGAGCCCACAGCACAGGCCCGCGGCAACCCGATCATCGGCCAGCGTGCCGACATCCTCGACCGCCGGGGGCGCATCCTGGCCACCAACCTTCAGACACATAGTCTCTATGCCCAGCCGCCGCAGATGGTGGACCCGGAAAAGGCCGCGACCGAGTTGGCGGCGATCTTTCCGGAACTGGAGGCCGAGGCGTTGCAAGAGGATTTCACGGGCGCGCGGCGCTTCCTGTGGATCCGGCGCGAGATAAGCCCCGAGCAGATGCAGGCAGTCCATGACATCGGCGAGCCGGGCCTGCTGTTCGGTCCGCGCGAAATGCGGCTCTATCCAAACGGTGCTGTGGCCGCGCATGTGCTTGGCGGGGCGTCCTACGGACGTGAAGGGGTCAGCAGCGCCGAGGTGATCGGTGTGGCCGGGGTCGAGAAATTCTTCGACGAGCGCCTGCGCGACCCGGGCAACGAGGGCGCGCCGCTGCGCCTGTCGCTGGACCTGTCGGTGCAGGCCGCGTCCGAGAGGGTCCTGCAGGGCGGCATGATGCTGATGAACGCCAAGGGGGCCAGCAGCGTGCTGATGGACGTGCACACGGGCGAGGTCATCTCGATGGTCTCTCTTCCCGACTTCGACCCCAACGATCGCCCGCGCGTCCTGACCGAGGGCGACCAGGGCGACAGCCCGCTGTTCAACCGTGCGGTTCAGGGGGTCTACGAACTGGGCTCGGTGTTCAAGATATTCACCGTGGCCCAGGCGATGGAGCTCGGCCTGGTGGACCCCGAGACCGAGATCGACACCAGCGGCCCCCTGACCTGGGGGCGTTTCAGAATCCGCGATTTCCGCGACTACGGGGATGAGCTGACCACGCGCCAAGTGATCGTGAAATCCTCGAACATCGGCACGGCCCGCATCGCCCAGGAGATCGGCGCCGATCGGCAGCGCGACTTCCTCGGCCGGCTGGGCTTTCTCGACCCCACCCCCGCCGAGATGGTCGAGGCACCCACCGGCGCGCCGCTCTTGCCGGACAACTGGTCCGAGATCTCGACCATGACGATTTCCTACGGGCACGGGCTGTCGTCCTCGCCGCTGCATCTCGCCGCCGGCTATGCCAGCCTGGTCAACGGGGGCACCCGGGTGACGCCGACGCTGCTGCGCCGGGACCGGCCGCAGCAGGGGCCCCGCGTGGTCAGCGAAGAGGTCTCGGCCCGCTCCCGCGACATGCTGCGCGCCGTCGTCACCGAGGGAACGGCCTCCTTCGGGGATGTCGCGGGCTACCGCGTGGGGGGCAAGACCGGCACCGCCGACAAGCCGCGCCCGCAGGGCGGTTACCACGAGGACAAGACCATCGCGACCTTTGCCACCGTCTTTCCTGCCGATGCGCCGCGCTACGTTCTCATCGTCACCCTGGACGAGCCGCAGATCGAGGCACTGGGCGAGAGCCGCCGCACGGCGGGCTGGACGGCCGTTCCGGTCGCCGCCGAGATGATCCGCCGCGCGGCCCCCCTGCTGGACATGCGCCCCGACGTTGCAAGCCGCCGGCCGGTGGGTGTAACACTCACCGCGAACTAGGGCAGGGCATCCGGATGGGCGGCACGGGCCAGAAGACCATGAAGCTGACCGAGCTGGGCCTGACCGCCCGCGGCGGGGCCGAGGCCGTGATCACCGGCTTGACCGTTGACAGCCGCGAGGTCACCGACGGGACGCTGTTTTTCGCGCTGCCGGGCAGCCGGGTGCATGGCGGTGAATTCATCGCGAACGCGCTGCGGATGGGCGCCGTGGCGGTGCTGACCGATGCGCAGGGCGCGCGGCTGGCGGCCGAGGAACTGGCCGGGTCGACTGCCGCGCTGATCCTGTCGGAAGACCCGCGCCAGGCGCTGGCGCAGACGGCCTCGCTCTGGTTCGGGGCGCATCCGGACACCGTGATCGCCGTGACGGGGACCAACGGCAAGACCTCGATCAGCAGTTTCTGCCGCCAGATCTGGATCGAGATGGACCTGCCGGCGGTGAACCTCGGCACGACCGGGGTCGAGGGGGCCTGGACCCACCCTCTTCGCCACACCACGCCTGATCCGATCACCCTGCATCGCGTCCTGGCCGAGGCCCGTGCGCGGGGCATCACCCACGTGGCCATGGAGGCGTCCAGCCACGGGCTGGACCAGCGGCGGCTGGATGGTATTGTCCTTGCGGCCGCCGGGTTCTCGAATTTCAGCCAGGACCACCTCGACTATCACGAAACGCTCGACGCCTATTTCGCCGCCAAGGCGGGTCTGTTCACGCGGGTTCTGCCCGACGACGGTGTGGCGGTGGTGAACCTTGACGATCCGCGCGGCCGCGAGCTGGCCGACATTGCCAAGGCGCGCGGGCAAGAGCTGATCGGCCTGGGCCGTCACCCGCGCGCGCGGCTGCGCCTGCAGGGCCAACGGTTTGACGCGACCGGGCAGGAAATCCGCTTCGACTGGGAGGGCCGGAGCCGGATGGTGCGGCTGAACCTTATCGGGGGGTTCCAGGCGGAAAATGTCCTCTTGGCCGCGGGGCTTTGTATCGGCGCCGGGTCCGACCCCGACGAGGTCTTCGGGGTGTTGCCCGCCCTGCGCACCGTGCGCGGGCGGATGGACCTGGCCGCGACCCGTGAAAACGGCGCGAGCGTCTTCGTCGATTATGCCCATACACCGGATGCGGTCGGCGTCGCGTTGCAGGCCATGCGCCCCCACGTCATGGGGCGCTTGGTTGTCATCATCGGGGCTGGTGGCGACCGTGATCCGGGCAAGCGCCCGCTGATGGGGCAGGCCGCGGCCGAGAATGCCGACCTGGTCCTCGTCACCGACGACAACCCCCGCAGCGAGGATCCTGCCGCGATCCGCACCGCCGTTCTGCTGGGCTGCCCCGAGGCGATCGAGGTCGGCGACCGGGCCGAGGCGATCCTGCGCGGCGTCGATGCGCTGGGGCCGGGCGACGCGCTGCTGATCTGCGGCAAGGGGCACGAGACCGGCCAGGTGGTGGGTGACGACGTGCTGCCCTTCGACGATGCCGAACAGGCCAGCGTGGCGGTGGCCGCGCTGGACGGGCGGCTGTGATGGTGCTTTGGACCGCAGCCGAGGCCGCGACTGCGACCGGGGGCGACGCGACGGGCGATTTCGCCGCGACCGGCGTCAGCATCGACACCCGGACATTGCAGGAGGGTGATCTCTTCGTGGCCCTGGAGGCCGCGCGCGATGGGCACGACTTCGTGGCCGATGCCTTCGACGGGGGCGCGGTGGCGGCGCTGGTCACGCATCGCCCCGAAGGGGTGCCCGCTTCGGCGCCTCTGCTGATCGTGGACAATGTGCAGGCGGCCCTTGCCGCGCTGGGGCGGGCGCGGCGCGCCCGCTCCGGCGCGCGTGTGCTCGGTATCACCGGCTCGGTCGGCAAGACCTCGGCCAAGGACATGGCCCGCATCGTGCTGTCGGCGCAGGGTCGCACCCATGCCGCCGAGGCCAGTTACAACAATCATTGGGGTGTTCCGCTGACATTGGCGCGAATGCCCGTGGACACGGAGTATGCGGTGGTCGAGATCGGCATGAACGCCCCCGGCGAAATCGCGCCGCTCGCACGGATGGCCCGACCCCACGTGGCCCTGATCACGACCGTTGCCGCGGCCCACCTCGAGGCGCTGGGCAGCCTCGCGGCGATTGCCAGCGAGAAGGCCGCGATCTTCGAAGGGCTTGAGGCAGGCGGCACCGCGATCTTCGACGGCGACCTAGCGCCCGGGCTTCTGGAGCGGATCACCGGCCCGGCGGCGGCCGCGGGCGGACCGGTCCTGCGCGTGGGGTCCGATGCGGCCTGCCAGTTTCGCTTGTCGGACCTGCGCCTGACCGAGGGCCGGACGATCGTGCAGGCCGAGACCCCGGTCGGGTCGCTGACCTACAAGCTGGACACGCCGGGGCGGCATTTCGCGATGAACAGCCTGGGGGTGCTGGCCGCGGTGCAGGCCCTTGGCGCCGACCCGGTGCGCGCTGCCATGGACCTGGCGCGCTGGCAGCCCCCGGCGGGGCGCGGCACCCTGGAAACCGTCATCGTCGACCCCGCGCACCGGGGTGCGACACTGACCCTGATCGACGATGCCTTCAATGCCAACCCCGCCTCTATGGCGGCGGCGTTCGAGGTGCTCGCCTCCCATGTCCCGGTCGATGGGGTCGGGCGCACGATGCGCGGCCGCCGGGTGGCCATCCTGGGCGACATGCTGGAACTTGGCGCCGAGGAGACGGCCGCCCATGCCGCCCTGGCCGAGATACCGGCCCTGGCGGAGGTGGACCTGGTGCATTGCGCCGGCGCACGCATGCGCGCCCTTTACGAGGCGTTGCCCGACGACAGGCGCGGGCATTGGACCGAGACGGCGGAGGACCTCGCCGCGCGCCCCGCCCGGCTGGTGGATGCCGGCGATGTCGTGCTGGTCAAGGGCTCCAAGGGGTCCCGTATCGCCTGCGTCGTTGACGCCATCCGCAAACTGGATCATCGGGACGCGGGATAGGGCCCGACAAGAGAGGAACGCGCAAATGCTGTACTGGTTGACGGCCCTGTCCGACGGAGGGGACTTCTACAATCTCTTCCGCTATATCACTTTCCGCGCCGGGGGCGCTTTCTTCACGGCGTTGATCTTCGGCTTCGTCTTCGGCCCGCCGCTGATCAACGTGCTGCGCAAGCGACAGGGCCGTGGTCAGCCCATTCGCACGGACGGTCCCGAAACCCACGTCGCCAAGACCGGCACGCCGACCATGGGCGGGCTGCTGATCGTGGGCGCGCTTTTGACCTCGACCATGCTCTGGGCGCGGCTCGACAACCCCTATGTCTGGATGGTGCTCTTCGTGACGATCTCCTATGGCGCCATCGGGTTCGCCGACGACTATGCCAAGGTCTCCAAGCAGAACGCCGCCGGGGTGCCGGGCAAGCTGCGGCTTGCGTTGGGGCTGCTGATCGCGGGCATCGCCGGCTGGTGGGCGGCGCAGTATCACCCCGCCGAACTGACCAACCAGCTTGCGCTGCCGTTCTTCAAGGACCTGCTGATCAACCTCGGGGTGCTTTTCATTCCCTTTTCCATCGTGGTCATCGTCGGGGCGGCCAATGCCGTGAACCTGACCGACGGGCTGGACGGGCTTGCGGTGATGCCGGTGATGATCGCCGCGGGCACCTTCGGGATCATCGCCTATGCCGTTGGCCGGACCGACTTCACCGACTACCTCGAGGTGCATTACGTCGCCCGCACCGGCGAGTTGCTGATCTTCACCGCCGGGCTGATCGGCGGGGGGCTGGGCTTTCTCTGGTATAATGCCCCCCCGGCGGCCGTCTTCATGGGCGACACCGGATCATTGGCTCTGGGCGGGGCGCTTGGGGCCATCGCCGTGGCCACCAAGCACGAGATCGTGCTGGCCATCGTCGGCGGGCTTTTCGTGCTGGAGGCGTTGTCTGTCATCATCCAGGTGGTCTACTTCAAGCGCACCGGCAAGCGCGTTTTCCTGATGGCCCCGATCCATCACCATTACGAGAAGAAGGGCTGGGCCGAGCCGCAGATCGTCATCCGTTTCTGGATTATCTCGCTGATCCTCGCGCTGATCGGGCTGGCGACACTCAAGGTGCGGTGAGGGGGCAGGTCCGGCCCGTGGTGCCGCCAAACCGAACCCCGGCTCTTCCCAAGTCGCCTCACGCGAGTATGGTGGCAGTGAGAGCACTTGGGTGTATTGAAAAACATGGACGTTTTTCGGCGAGTTTCGGGATGAGTGGGTCGATGTCGCGACACTGATCATTGCTTTTTTGGCGACGCTGGCGGCGGCGGGGTTTTTCCGCGAGGACCAACTGCTAAGAGGCGCGAAAAAGGTCCTCGAAGACGAGCGCGACGACCTGCGTTGAAAACTTGCACAAGCAAGGGTCCGTCAGGACAAGGTCGATCCGGAACGCTTTCTGGAACGTGCCGGTGAATTGAGCGCCCAAGGCGACTGGGCGGCCCTTGAAAAGACTGCTTTCGATTTCTCAGACAAGCAGTCCGAGGCATTCGGCGCCGCTGCCGAAATCCTGACCGAACAGCGCATTCTCGACAGCGATGAACAGGGCAAATGGGCCATCGACGACGCGCGGCGGTTCGCCGCCATAGGGCGAGCCGCCAACCCGGACTCCGCGCGCCTCGACGAACTCGCGAAACTCGCCGAACGTCGCGCCCGCGATATCGACGCCGGGGAGCCGGTGGAGACGTTGAATTGGGACGGGTTGTCGGACGTTGAACTCAACCGGCTGTCGCAGGGGCTGCAAAGAGGTGAAAAATGCGCGCTTGCCAAGATCGCGGCGCGTCGCAGCGTGCCCCGGGCGCGCCTGCGGACCGGGGAAAAATCGACAGATTACGCGGGCGCTCTGGCGCAACATGCCGGCACGCTACGCGCATTGGGCAGCCATCGCGAGGCCGAGGCGCTTTACCGCGAGGCGCTGGAGATCGACCGCGCGACCCTCGGCGAGGCGCATCCGGAGTATGCGAAGGACCTCGGCAATCTCGGGTGGCTGCTGGAGCAGGCGCTGGCGATCTTCCGCGCCGCGCTGCCCGCCGAGCATCCGCATATCGCCGAGACGGAACGCCGCCTCGCCGATCTGCCCGGCGACGCGGGCTGACCGCCCCGTCTTGCCTCTGCCGCCCGCTTTGGGCAGGTTGGCGGCCATGTCCGAAACGGGTCGAGGGGGCCATTTGCCATGATTCCAGTGCGCGGTGTCGCGGGCCAGAGGATTGCCGTTCTCGGGCTGGGCCGGTCGGGCCGGGCGGCGGTGATCGCCTTGCAGGCCGGCGGGGCCGAGGTGGTGGCCTGGGATGATGGCCCCGACGCGGAACGCCGCGCCGCCGAACTGGGCGTCGCGCTGCAGGACCTGACGAAGCCGGGCGCCTTTCACGGTGTGGCGATGCTGATCACCTCGCCCGGTATTCCGCATCTTTACCCCGCGCCGCACCCGGCCATCGCCCGCGCCTGGGACGAAGGCTGCCCGGTGGACAACGACATTGGGCTGTTCTTTCGCAGCCTCGCCAGTGGGGAATGGGACGATTTCGACCAGCCGCCGCGCGTCATCGCCGTGACCGGATCGAACGGCAAGTCCACCACCGCCGCTCTGATACATCATATCCTTGAGCACGTCGGTCGGCCTTGCCAGTTGGCGGGCAATATCGGGCGCGGCGTGCTGGACATCGAGCCGCCCCACGATGGCGAGGTCATCGTGCTAGAACTGTCCTCTTACCAGACCGAACTCGCCCGCGCGCTGACGCCGGATGTCGCCGTCTTCACCAACCTGACGCCTGATCATTTGGACCGTCACGGCGGGCCGGGGGGGTATTTCGCGGCCAAGCGACGCCTGTTCGCCGAAGGCGGGCCGGATCGCGCCGTGGTTGGCGTGGACGAACCCGAAGGCCGGTATCTTGCCAACCAGCTGGCCACCGGCCCGGCGGATGACCGGGTGATCCGCGTGGCCACCGCCAAACTGTCGGGCGAGGGGTGGTTCGTCTTTGCCCGCAAGGGGTTTCTGACGGAATGGCGCAAGGGGCGGCAGGTGGGTGCGATCGACCTGCGCGCGGTGTCCGGCCTGCCGGGGCAGCACAACCACCAGAACGCCTGTGCCGCCTATGCCGCCTGCCGGACCCTGGGGCTGGCGCCGCGCGTGATCGAGAAGGCCCTGCATACCTTTCCGGGCCTGCCCCATCGCAGCCAGTTGATCGCCGAGATCGGCGGCGTGCGTTACGTCAACGACAGCAAGGCGACGAACGTGGACAGCGCCGCCCAGGCCCTCGCGGCCTTCGACCGGGTACGCTGGATCTGCGGCGGGCTGGAAAAGGACGGCGGGCTGGCTGCGCTGGAGGGGGCGACGGGATCGGTGATCAAGGCCTACGTGATCGGGCGCGAGGCGGCTGACTTCGCCATGCGGCTGACAGGCGTCGAGGCCGAGGTCTGCACCGACATGGCCACGGCCGTGGCCCGGGCCGCCGCAGAGGCCGCGCCGGGCGAGGTGGTCTTGCTGGCCCCCGCGGCGGCCTCGTTCGACCAGTACGACAATTTCGAGCGGCGCGGCGAGGATTTCGCCACACAGGTCGAGAAGCTCTAGTCGAGGGGCTCAGCCGCCCGCAGGCAAGGCCGGCGCGCAGCCGCCGCGCGCATTGGTCAGCCCCATGCGCGCGCCGTTGACGACGATCCGCCACTGGCTGCCGGCCCGGGAATAGCTGCATCCGTTGGTCGCCAACAGGAAATCCATGCCGCCGATCCGGACGACCTCGCCGCTCTGCACGGGTGCGGCAGCATAGCGGACCTGCTGGTCGGCCAGGCCGGCGGTGGCGGTGAGCCCGGCGGCGGCAAGAGCGAGGGCGGGAAGGTAACGGTTGTGTCGCATGATGACTCCTCGATGTCAGATTGGATTGAGACGAGGCTTGCTGTTATTCGCGGCGGAATGACGGCACGATTGTGGCCGCTCCGAGAAAATACTCGCAATTTCGCGGCATGTCGTCCTTGTCTCAGGCCCGATCCGCTGCCGCGATGGCCTGTCCTGCCGCATGGGCCGAGGACCAGGCCCATTGGAAATTGTAACCGCCCAGCCAGCCGGTCACGTCCACGGCCTCACCGATGAAATGCAGCCCCGGCAGGCCCTTGGCCTGCATGGTCTTCGAGGACAGCGCTCCGGTGTCGATCCCGCCCAGCGTCACCTCGGCAGTACGATAGCCCTCGGTCCCCGTGGGGCGGACTTGCCAGCCGGTCAGCGCATCGCTGAGCCTGCGCAGCCGGGCGTCTGACCAGTCGGCGACATTCCCGGCCAGGTCGTGCTGGCCGCCCAGGTGCTCGACCAGCCGGGCGGGCAGGGGCAGGACGCTGGCAAGGCGCTTGCGCCCACCGGTGGCCCGCGCGGCGCGCAGCGTCTCGTAGAGATCCGCGCCCGGCGCAAGGTCGAGCGTCAGCGCCTCGCCCGGTTGCCAGTAGTTGGAGATCTGCAGCATGGCCGGACCCGACAGCCCGCGATGGGTGAACAACAGCGCCTCGTCAAAGCCGGTGCCGTCCGCCGCCATGGCCCGAACGGGTGTCGAGACGCCCGATAGCCCCGTGAAGGGCGCGTCGGAAAAGGTGAAGGGCACCAGCCCGGCGCGCGTCTCTGTCACTGGCACGTCGAACTGCGCGGCAATGTCGTAGGCGCGGCCCGTGGCCCCCATCTTGGGGATGGACTTGCCGCCCGTCGCGACCACCAGGTGGCGGGCCTTGACCTTCCGTCGCTGGCCCTCGCGGTCGAGCGTGACGCGAAAGCGCGCGCCGTCATGCGTGATCTCGCCGATCTGGGTCTGAAGCCAAAGATCGGCCCCCGCCGCGTGCACCTCGGCCAGCAGCATGGCGATGATGTCCTTGGCCGAGGTGTCGCAGAAGAGCTGGCCCAGCGTCTTTTCGTGCCAGGGGATGTGGTGGCGGTCGACGAGGTCGATAAAGTCCCACTGGGTGTGGCGCGCCAGGGCCGACTTGCAGAAATGCGGATTGCCCGACAGGAAATTGTCCGGTCCCGCGTGCAGGTTGGTGAAATTGCAGCGCCCGCCGCCCGAGATGCGGATCTTCTCGCCCGGAGCCTTGCCGTGATCGACGACCAGGGTGTCCGGACCGGCATGGGCGGCGCAGTAGAGCCCGGCCGCCCCGGCCCCCAGTATCAGCGTGTTGACCTGCATGGCCGGCTGACTGCCGCGAAAACCGGCGCTGCGCAAGGGGCGCAGCGCGCAGTCGCGTTGCCCGTCGCACCTTATTTCGCTGGAAATCACGGCACCGCTCGTCTAGTCTGCCTGCACAGACCCGGGTCAACCCGGGCGTGAACGAGGCAGTCGAGCGGTAATGCCATGACAGAGATGGTCTATGGGGCCCTTCCGGCCGCGTCCGGGGACCCGGTTCTTCCCCGTTGGTGGCGCACGGTGGACAGGTGGACCCTGTCCTGCGTGCTGGCCCTGTTCGGGATCGGCCTGCTGCTGGGATTGGCCGCGTCGCCCCCACTGGCCGAGCGCAACGGCTTCGCGCCCTTCTACTACGTTCAGCGGCAGGCCTTCTTCGGGGCGGTGGCCATCGCGGTCATGGTGGTGATGTCCATGATGTCGCCGACCCTGATCCGGCGGCTGGGCGTGCTGGGCTTTCTCGTGGCCTTCGTCGCGCTGCTGGGGCTGCCGTTTTTCGGCACGGACTTCGGCAAGGGCGCTGTGCGCTGGTATTCGCTGGGCTTCGGGTCCTTCCAGCCTTCGGAATTCCTCAAGCCCGGCTTCATCATCGTCGCCGCCTGGTTCATGGCCGCGAGTCAGCAGCTCGGTGGCCCGCCGGGCAAGTCCTACTCCTTCGCGCTGGCGCTGGTGATCGTCACGCTGCTGGCCCTGCAGCCGGACTTCGGGCAGGCGGCGCTTGTCCTGTTCGGCTGGGGGGTGGTCTATTTCGTCGCCGGCGCCCCCCTGTTCCTGCTGCTGACGATTGCCGGACTGGCGGTCCTGGGCGGCACCGTGGCCTATTCCAATTCAGAGCATTTCGCCCGCCGTATCGATGGCTTTCTCTCGCCCGAACTCGACCCGCGCACCCAGCTTGGCTACGCCACCAACGCGATCCGCGAGGGCGGCTTCTTCGGCGTGGGCGTGGGCGAGGGGCAGGTGAAATGGTCACTGCCCGATGCCCATACCGATTTCATCATCGCTGTCGCGGCCGAGGAATACGGGCTGGTCTGCGTGGCCACGATCATCGTGCTTTACGTGGCGATCGTGCTGCGCGCACTGATCCGTTTGATGCGCGAACGAGACCCGTTCATCCGCTTGGCCGGAAGCGGCCTTGCGGCCATGATCGGGGTGCAGGCGATGATCAACATGGGTGTGGCCGTGCGGCTGCTGCCGGCCAAGGGAATGACGCTGCCCTTCGTCAGTTACGGCGGGTCGTCGGTGATCGCCAGCGGCATCGCGGTTGGCATGTTGCTGGCCCTCACACGTAATCGTCCGCAGGGCGAGATCGGTGACATCCTGTTGCGCAGGGGGCGCTGATCATGGCGCGCAGACCCCTTCTGACCATTGCCGCCGGGGGCACCGGCGGGCACATGTTCCCCGCGCAGGCGCTGGCCGAGGCGATGCTGCGCCGCGGCTGGCGGGTCAAGCTGTCCACCGATGCGCGCGGTGCGCGGTACACCGGCGGGTTTCCCCACGTGGTCGAAATCGAACAGGTCAGCAGCGCCACCTTCGCCCGCGGCGGTCTGCCGGGAAAGGCGCTGGTGCCGTTTCGGATCGCCGGCGGCGTGATCGGTGCGGCGGTCAAGATGCTGCGCGACAAGCCCGATGTCGTGGTGGGTTTCGGCGGTTATCCGACCATCCCGGCCATGGCAGCGGCCACGCTCCTGCGCAAGCCGCGCATGATCC
Organism: Salibaculum sp.; assembly: GCF_035270045.1. Taxonomy (NCBI): domain Bacteria; kingdom Pseudomonadati; phylum Pseudomonadota; class Alphaproteobacteria; order Rhodobacterales; family Roseobacteraceae; genus Salibaculum; species Salibaculum sp. Next base: position 3,917 of record NZ_DATFIP010000081.1, on the reverse strand, counting down.
ACGAACAGAACGGTGTGCTGGGCCGGGTGAACCGGATCTTTGCCAGGCGCGTCGACAAGGTGGCCTGTGGCATCTGGCCCACGGACCTGCCCGCGGGCGTCGACGGGGTGCACAGCGGCAACCCGGTCCGCCAGTCGGTGCTGGACCGGGCAAGCGCGGGCTATATCGCGCCGGGCGACTACCCGATGTCCATCCTGGTGATGGGCGGCAGCCAGGGCGCGCGTATCCTGTCCGACGTGGTGCCGCCCGCGATCGCGGGATTGCCCACCGCCCTGCGCCGCCATGTCCGCGTCAGCCACCAGGCCCGGGACGAGGACCATGACCGCGTCGCCGATTACTATGCCAGCGAAGGCATTTCCGCCGACGTGCAGAGCTTCTTCAACGATGTCCCCGCCCGCATGGCCGAGGCGCAGCTGGTGATCAGCCGCGCCGGTGCCTCGTCGGTCGCCGATATCTCGGTGATCGGGCGCCCCTCGATCCTGGTGCCGCTTGCCATCGCCACCGGCGACCACCAGTCAGCCAATGCCCGTGCCCTGGCAGAAGCGGGGGCGGCGATCCGCGTTCCGGAAGCGCGGCTGGAGGTGGGCACCCTGACCGAACAGATCGACGCCGTCCTGTCCAACCCCGACGGCGCGTTGCAGATGGCGCAGGCGGCCCAGTCCGTGGGCAAGCCCGAGGCGACCGAGGCGCTGGTCGCGCTGGTCGAGGAGCTGGCCGGACCTGCCGCAACGCAAGAACCAACGGACAGTCTCTCATGACCGCGGCGACGAAACTCCCCCTTGATGTCGGCCCGATCCACTTTGTCGGCATCGGCGGCATCGGCATGTCCGGCATCGCCGAGGTGTTGCTCAACCATGGCTATGTGGTTCAGGGATCGGACGTGAAATCCACCGGTATCACCGAGCGGCTCGGATCGCTGGGCGCGCTGATCTTCGAAGGCCAGCGGGCCGATAACCTCGACGCGGCCGAGGTCGTCGTGATCTCCAGTGCCATCAAGCCGGGCAACCCCGAACTGGACGAGGCCCGCCGCCGCGGCCTGCCCGTGGTGCGCCGGGCCGAGATGCTGGCCGAACTGATGCGCCTCAAATCGAACATCGCCGTGGCCGGAACCCATGGCAAGACGACGACAACGACCATGGTCGCCTCGCTTCTGGACGGAGGAAACCTTGATCCCACTGTCATCAACGGTGGCATCATCCACGCCTATGGCTCGAACGCGCGCGTGGGTGCGGGCGAATGGATGGTGGTCGAGGCCGACGAGAGCGACGGCACCTTCAACCGCCTGCCCGCGACCATCGCTGTCGTCACCAACATCGACCCCGAGCACATGGAACACTGGGGCACCGAGGAAAACCTGCACCGGGGCTTTTACGACTTCGTCTCGAACATCCCCTTTTACGGGCTGGCCGTCTGCTGCACCGATGACACGGACGTGCAGGCGCTGGTGGGCCGGATCACCGACCGCCGGGTGCTGACTTACGGGTTCAACACCCAGGCCGACATCCGCGCCGTGAACCTGAGCTATCAAAAGGGCGAGGCGCATTTCGACATCGCGCTACAGACCGAGGGGGCCATGATCGAGGGCTGCACGCTGCCCATGCCGGGGGACCATAACGTGTCCAACGCGCTGGCGGCGGTGGCCGTGGCCCGCCACCTTGGCATGAAGCGCTCGGAAATCCGTGCCGCGCTGGCCGCGTTCAAGGGCGTGGGGCGTCGCTTCACCCGCGTGGGCGAGGTGGGCGGCGTTACCGTGATCGACGATTACGGCCACCACCCGACCGAGATCGCGGCCGTCCTGCGGGCCGCGCGCCAGGCCAGCGAGGGCCGCGTGATCGCCGTGCACCAGCCGCACCGCTATACCCGGCTGCACCACCATTTCGACGACTTCTGTGCCTGTTTCAACGAGGCCGACGTGGTCGCCATCGCCGAGGTTTTCGCCGCCGGAGAGGACCCCATCGAAGGCGCGTCCCGCGACGACCTTGTCGCCGGGCTGACCCGCGCCGGCCACCGCGACGCGCGCGCCATCGACACGCTCGACGACCTCGCCGCCCTGGTGCGCGACGAAACCGGCCCCGGCGACATGGTCGTCTGCCTCGGTGCGGGCACCATCAGCGCCTGGGCCAAGGGATTGCCGGAACGGCTGAAAGGGTAGCGATGTGAGGGCGGCGGAGATCGAGACGCAGGACGACCTGAAAGCCTGGCTGGAGGGCCAGAGCCAGGAAGTCTGCGTCTGGATCGCCGCCCGCGCCGCGGCAAGGGTATTGCCGCTTTATTGTGAGACGGGCGATCGAAGCGAAGATCCTTCTACGCTTACTCTTTTTCGCGCAACCCTGACGGCCAGCACGTTCTCAGGCTCGAAAGATACGACTGTCAAAAGTCTTTTAGCCCTCTCACAGGCTGCCCCGAAAGTTGCCGAGCACAAACGTGCAACAGGGCGTTCACGAGTAGCGATTGCAGCTAATCAGGCTCTGCATGCAATACAGTTGTCTGGATCTTCCGCACTGATCGCCGCCGCGAAAGCGGCGACAGACGCGATGACTGCTGCATCACGCGCTACTAACATGCGGTATCAGCACGATCCGCCGCGAGATAAGAATCCTGCGGCTGACGCCCGCGCTACAATATTCAACGACGCACGCTGGGCCGAGGCGGAGGGCATCACTGCCACACGCCCGCTCTGGCCCGAGGGGATGCCGGACGAGATCGCCCAAGCATGGCAGGCCACGCTGCACGCGCTGCCCGAGCCCGACGGCGACCAGCCGGATTACCGCAGCTTCTGGGTGCCCTGGTACCAGGGCCTGCTGGACGGCAAACCCGCCTTCCCGCAATCCCTGACCGAGGCCGTCGCCCTGATCCCCGAGGACGACTGGAAGCAGGGCGACCTGCACATCAACAACACCGTCATCCCCCGTTTGATGAAGAAATACCGATCAGCGCTGTCCAAGGCTTACCCGGTAGATTTCACCTTCGATGCTCTGCATCGCGTCATGCGGATAATCGGCATCGAAAACGACAACGCCCACCTGAAGGACCCGGCAGTCGTCGGTGCCTTTGTCGATGACTGTGACGAATTGGAAGAAACCCTGGCGAATTTCGTGGATTACGCAGGTGATCTTGCCGGAACAGGCAACCATGCCGGGGTATTGCAGCGCGCCGCGCAAAAGGTTCTCGATGAAGTCCGGCGGGCGAAGGACCTCAACCACCTCAGGGCGCGCCATATCGTGCGGCTGGCGGGACAGTTGGAAGCCTTTTCCAAAGAGGAAAAAGCGCGCGACGACCTTGGGCCGACACTTGCCTCAATGCTCGACGAGGGGGTCGGATTTCTCAAGTCAGTCACCCGTAAGCACTTCGGCCCATCCTACGCGGCCCTTGCCCCGTTGGCCGATCTTCCTGCCGAGCACGTCGATCGGGACGCTGTCATCGAGTTGTTCGATGAAATGATTTTTTACCTTGAAGAATTGTCGACGGATCAGGCAATCGCGCTCGATGCCGAAAGTCTGGCCATCCTCCGCGACATGGTCCGCGAAACACATGATTTCCGGGCCGCGATATCGGAAGCGTCGGCCGACGAGTTCCGCGCGGTCGTGCAGGCACGTTTCACTGAAAGCGCCGCTGGAACAGGCCTCGCCTTCGGGCGCCTTGTGGAGAGATCTGCGCAGGCTGGTCGCAAGATCGGTGATGGGTCGGACGTAGCAATCAAGAACTTCAGACGTGTAGAATCGTTTCGAGATATAATTGATGTATTGAAACAGATGTTTCCTGGTGGCCCGCCCGTATGACCGCCCCCTGGATCATCGCCGGCGCTGTCGTCCTGTTCGCGCTTGTCAGCACGACGCGGATTCTGAGGCGGTTTCTCCTTGCCTTCGTCGTCGCGGCGGGCGGGCTTTTGCTGCTGCATTTCCAGACCGATCCGGGTG
>NZ_DATFIP010000080.1:0-12621 GCF_035270045.1 Salibaculum sp. | reverse complement strand
GCCGCTTTCGAGTTGTCCTGCCGCGGTGAATTCGAGGCCGCCATCTACCTAGGCGCACTGCTTCTCGACCTTTGGCCCGAGGCAGATACCTTCGGCTGCCCGTCGATCCTCATTGGTGCCGACCCCGAGAAGGTGCCCAATGCCCCCACGGCAAAGGCGAACAAGGCGCTCGCCGACGAGGGCGGCTATCGCTACGTGTCGATTGCCGGCACCGGTCACATGCTCCAGCTTGAGCGCCCCGAGGAGTGCCGCGCCGCGATGCTGGGCTTCCTGCGCGAGATCGGCTTTTCCTGAGACGGGCCATGCTCTCTGAACAGGCGGGCCAGGTCCAGACTCGGGGCTGACTGCCAATGGAAAACGAGCGCGGCGAGTGCGATCGCGGGGCAAGGATGCCCAACATGCAGACCTCGCTTGTCGGGTCGTCTTTCCAGTTGCGGTCCTGTCGTGATCCTCGGTGTTACCTTCACGGTGTCAGCGCGTCGCGGCTCTTTTTGGCGTCGATGGTGGGTGTCCGGCCGCCGCGCTTGTGCGCTGTCGGGTCCGATCGCCCATGCAACAGGAGAAGCCGCCGGTATCCTGAGCGCGGACGGATGGCCAGTCTACCGTCAAGGCGAGCGCCGAGGCTGACCCGGACCGGCGCCGCATCCGCCGGGCTGCTCCAACCAATCAGGGCCCGCTGCCCCAGGCGGCGATCCTGTCGGCGTTTGCCGCGACCCAGTCGGCGGCGACCTGCCCCGGTGGCACGTCCCGCCGCGTCGTCCGGGCCAGCCAGCCGCTCACGTCCTTGCGGGTGAAGACCACGTCGCGCAGGAGCGCGGCGAGGCGGGGCCGGTCGGTCTGCAGCGCCTCTGCATAGGCCACGTGCACCCGGGTGGATCTAAGCGCGCAAAGCGGGCCGGGCAGGTCCGGCGGACAGGCCGCGGCGGCGTCCGGCCTTGCCGTGTCCAGTCCGGTGATCTCGACCAGGTCATGGACGGTGTGCAGGTCGTTGGGTTCGTAGCTGTAGAACACAAGCGGCCTGTCCTGCGCCATGAAACGGTCCAGCTTGGCGCGAAAGACGCGCTCGGAATAGACTTCGCCTTCCCACAGACGGTCCAGCCCGGTTTCCGACAGCATCTGCTGCATCAGGGCGGTGGATTCCCAGCCGCGCGCGCCGAGCCAGATCTCGCCCAGCCCGTCGCCGTCGGTGTCGAAGGCGCGCGCCACCTCGGGCCTGGTCAGCGCCGCCAGCGCGTCAACACCCAGCCGCCCGGCCGTGGCGCGGGGCATGTAGACGCCCTGCACCCCCGCGTAGCCGCGCGCATTGAGCGTTGCCACCGGCGCCGCGGTCTCGACGTAGCGCGCCATGTTCTGCGGCTGGTTGTCGGTCCACAGGTCCGGATGCACGTCGATCTGCCCCGCGTCCATCTGAGCGAAGACATCCCCCACCGTGCTGTCGCGCAGGACCGCTGTCAGGTCCAGTCGCTGTTCGATTACCAGGGCCACTACCTGGGCGGCGACCCGGCTGGCGGCCCAGTCGAAGCGCGCCACGGTGACATCCGCCTGCGGCGCGATCAGGACCGCAGAGCTTTCGCTGGTACTCACCTGCGGGCGCAGCAGGTTGGAAAGCGGGGCGCTTTGCTGCTGTTGCGTGGACAGTGGCAGGTAGATCAGCGCCGCGATGACCAGCGCCCCGGTGGACCAGTAGATTGCCGGAAACCGCGAGCGGCGGCGCTGGAGCACCGTCTCGACCAGTGTGCCGTCATCGTCGCGGTAGGTGATGGGCGTGCCCTGGGGCAGGTTTGCGAATTCGCGGTTCCGGGCCAGCGGGGCGGGCATGTAGAAGCACCGGCCCAGCTCGGCGAAGCCTTGTTGCAGCCGCAACAGCTGGTTGCCGAAACCGTTGAAGTTGTTCTGCTGGTAGTCGTTGATGGTGAAGATCACCAACAGGCACCCGGCGGCGAAGACATAAAGCCCGATCAATCCGTAGGCCGTGTCGGCACGGATCAGCATCAGGAAGAGGATCGCCCCCAGGCCCGTGATCCACAGCGCGGCCTTTTCGCCCACAGACAACCGGTCTCGGTTGATCGTGAACCAGCGGTCGAAGGCCGCCAGCGCCGCGCGCTGATCGTCCCGGTCGCCAGGCATTTCGCCCAGTTGATGGCGCATCCCGGCGGCCAGAGCGGGCTTGTCCTGCGCGCCTTCGGCGAATTCGGTATCGACCAGTTGGCGCAGCAGGGCCTCGACCCGCGTATCGCCGACCCCGCTTCCGTCGCGCAGGGTCAGGACGGCGCGCACCAGCGCGCTGCGCGCGTCCAGTTCCTCGGATCGGCGGCCGGCGACGCGCGCAAGGATGAACCCCGCCTGTATCGCGAAGAGCGCGGCAATGGCGTGCATCGTCTCGACGAGAACGCCGGGGCTGTCCAGAGGTCGCACCAATTGCGAGGCCAGCGCCACGTAGACCGTTCCCACCAGCGCCATGACCGGCGCGCTGTTGGACAGGAACCGCCCGTGCAGCGTCAGGTTCGAGAACAGGACCAGCACGAGGCCGAGCGCGGCGATGGCCGTGACAGGTTCGCCGAACAGAAGGTAGAGCAGCACCACCGATACCGCGGGCGAGAAATAGGGCAGCGTCGAGAGCGTCATTGACTGGTATTCCGCGAAGGCCCAGGTCCAGGTGATCTCGGCCACCAGGTAAGTGCCGATCCCGATCATGCCGCAGATGATCAGGACCTGCGTATCGAAGGCATAGAATCTCAGCGGTTGGTCGAAGACCTGCATCGCCGCCAGCACCACGGCGAGCGAGACGACGTTGGCAATCGAGATGGTGTAGAAAGTGCCCCTTATGCGCGAGCCGACCACGTCTCCGAAGCACGCGATCGCTTTGACCGCGAAGGGCAGGTAGAAGCCCGACCCCATAGCCGCGAGGAAGGCAAAGAGGATCTCGCCCCGGTCGCCGCCGCCTGTCGCGCCGGGGCCGAGGTTTGACACCCCGATCGAGGCCGCGCCAAGGAAGGCGACGAGCACCAGCGCGTATTCCGATGGCCGCAGGCGCCGCCCGTACTCGGGCGCGAATATCCGCATGGCAAGGATCGCGAAGAGCGGCCAGGTAAAGGCGATCACCGTCGCGTCGACCTTGGGCGCGCCGTAAAGCGCGCGGTAGAATCCATAGTACCACATTCCCAGGAAAAGCCCCGCCACCGCCGAAAGCAGCAGCCCGCGGCCCGTGCCCGCGGCCCCGATCAGTGCGCTTGTCGAGCGGCCCATGACCAGCGCCCCCAGCAGGCTTGCCAGGACCGACATGACGCCGGCGGCGACGAAGACCTCGCCCGGGCCGGCCCGGTCTCCGACAAGGGTGATGAAGACGGGCTTGAGCGACCAGAAGCCAACCGCCATGACCGCGGCCGCAACGATCAGCGGCATGGGCGTGTCCCGGTTCATTGCACAGCGATCCGGTACGGGCGGTCGGCGCGGCGTGCCCCCGCCCCCTGCCAACTTGTCGTGTCCCTCAACCGCATCCGCCTGCCACCTTGCCCTGGGGTCGGTGCCTTGGTTACGATCCGGTCCGCGTCATGTCCAGACCGGAGGCCCGCGCCGACCGCCGGGACCCGCACCACGCGCCGGCCAGGGGGCGATCGCCGCGAAAGGGGTTGGTCTTGGCAGGCCGAGGGCCTAGAAATGCTGCAAGGCAGCAAAAGGGAGACGCGCCATGTCCTACACCGTATCGCTTGCGGGCAAGACCGCCATCATCACCGGGTCGACCTCGGGTATCGGACTGGGCATCGCCCGCGAACTGGCCGGGGCGGGCGCGGAGGTCGTTCTCAATTCCTACAGCGACCGTGACGAGGACCATGCCCTGGCCCGGGAAATCGCGCAGGCGCACGGTGTCGGCGCCCGCTATATCCAGGCGGACATGTCCGATCCCGACCAGTGCCGTGCCCTGGTGGAAAAGGCCGGGGCCTGCGATATCCTGGTGAACAATGCCGGCATCCAGCACGTCGCCCCGGTGGACCAGTTTCCCACCGCCAAGTGGGACGCGATCATCGCGATCAACCTGTCCTCGGCCTTCCATACCAGTGCCGCTGCCCTGCCGATGATGCGCGAGGCAGGCTGGGGCCGGATCGTCAACGTCGCCTCGGCCCACGGGCTGACCGCTTCGCCCTACAAGGCGGCCTACGTGGCCGCCAAGCACGGCATCATGGGCCTGACCAAGACCGTCGCGCTGGAAACCGCCGAGGAGCCGATCACGGCCAATGCCATCTGCCCGGGCTATGTGCTGACCCCGCTGGTCGAGGCACAGATCCCCGACACCATGAAGGAATACGACATGGACCGCGACACTGTCATCCGCGAGGTCATGCTCAAGCGCCAGCCGTCGAAGGACTTCGCGACTGTCGAACAGATGGGCGGCACCGCGATTTTCCTGTGCTCCGACGCGGCGGCGCAGATCACCGGCACCTCGATTTCCGTCGACGGCGGCTGGACCGCGCTGTGAGGGCGCGCGCATGACCCTGCGCATCAACCTTGCCCTGCAGGGCGGCGGGGCCCACGGCGCCTTTACCTGGGGTGTGCTCGACCGCCTGCTGGAAGAGGACGATCTGGAAATCGCCGCCATCTCGGGCACCTCGGCCGGGGCCATGAACGGGGCGGCGCTGAAATCGGGGCTTCTGGCCGGCGGGCGCACCGGCGCGCGCGAAACGCTGGACTGGCTCTGGCAGCGGATCGGTGCAACCGGCGCCGACGGCATCAGCGAATGGATGCGCGCCTGGCTGCCCGAACCGGGCTATGTCAGTCGCGCGCTGGAATACTCGCCCGCCTTCGCCTGGGGCGATATGGTGGGGCGGATGATGTCGCCCTACGGCTGGGGGCCGCTTTATCGCAATCCGCTTACGCCGATCGTCGAGAAGTTCGATTTCGGCCGGGTCTGCGCCCAGGAGGGGCCGGAATTCTTCGTCTGTGCCACGCAGGTGCGTGACGGCAAGATCCGCGTCTTTTCGGGTGAGCGGATCACGACCGGCGCCATCGTCGCCTCGGCCTGCCTGCCGACGCTTTTCCAGGCGGTCGAGGTCGAGGACCCCGAGACCGGCAATTCAGAGGCCTTCTGGGATGGTGGTTATACCGGCAACCCGGCGCTTTTCCCGTTGTTCGAACCCGCCTTGCCGCCCGACATCGTGGTGGTGAACATCAACCCGCTGCACCGTGACCAGTTGCCCCGCACGCCAACCGAGATTCAGAACCGTATCAACGAGATCAGCTTCAATTCCTCGCTGCTGCGGGAACTGCGGGCCATCGATTTCGTGCAGCGGCTGCTGGATGACGGCAAGATGGAAGAGGGAGCCATGAAACGCCCGCTGATCCACATGATCGCCGACGACGGGCTGATGAACGACCTGTCGGTGGCGACCAAGATGGTCGCCGTGCCCTCCGTCATCGCCCAACTCAAGGAAGCCGGCCGCCGTGCCGCCGGGGCCTTCCTGCGGGACCACAAGGGCCAGATCGGGGTGGAACAGTCCGCTGATCTGCGGGCCATGTTCGAGTGACGGGCATTTGCCGCGCCGATTGCGTGCCGCTACCATACGCCTAGTCTGTCGAAAGGGCGCCCGATGATCGACAAGTTGGAAATGTTCATCGCCCTGGCGCGCGAGGAACATTTCGGCAAGGCCGCCGAGGCGATGGGTGTGACCCAGCCCACGCTTTCTGCCGGGATCAAGCAGCTGGAAGACCAACTGGGCGTCATGCTGGTCTGGCGCGGGTCGCGGTTTCGCGGTCTGACGCCTGAGGGCCAGCGCACCCTGGACTGGGCCCGTCGCATCGTGGCCGACACGCGCGCGCTGCGCGACGAAATGCGCGAGGCCCGCGAGGGGCTGTCGGGAAACCTGTCAATCGCGGTGATCCCCACCGCGCTTACACTGGTGGCCGAATTGACCGAAGGTTTCGCGCGCACCCACCCCAACGTCCGGTTCACGGTGCTCTCGCGCACCTCGATGGAAATCCTGGAACTGGTAGAAAACCTGCAGGTTGATGCGGGGCTGACCTACCTGGACAACGAGCCGCTGGGCCGGGTCACCACCCAGCCGATCTACGCCGAACGCTACGTACTCGTGGCTTGCCGGGGCGATCCGATCCTGCGCGCGGGCCTGGGCTGGGGCGACCTGGGCGGCGTGCCGCTCTGCCTGCTGACGCCGGACATGCAGAACCGGCGCATCATTACCAAGCACCTCTCCGAGGCGGGGGTCGACGTGGATCCGCAGGTCGAGTCCTCCTCGACCATCGTCCTGATCAGCCACGTGTTGCGTGGGGCCGGGGCCACGATTCTGCCGCGCAAGGCCGCCGAGATCTTTCTGAAGGACGGCGCCCTCGAGGCCGTGCCCATCGTCAAACCGGACGCGGCGCATGTCGTGGGGCTGGTTGCGCCCCACCGCGAGCCCATGACCCCGGTGCTCAGGGCGCTTTTGGGGGCTGCCAGGTCGCTTTCGGACCGCGGCGTCGATTGATCGACGAATCCTATCACCTGACGGAAAATCAATATTGATTCATGGTGCAACCTGCCGCATCACGCGAGCGATACGATCTGAAAGGCGACTGGCATGAGCACCCCCCAGCTGACCGAGACCATGGCCGAGATACTGGCCCGCCACCGCGGGCAGGAGGGGCCGATGCTGCCGATCCTGCACTCGGTCATGGAGGCCTTCGGCTACATTCCCGGCGATGCGGTGCCGTTGATCGCCGAGGAGTTGAACCTCGGCCGTGCCGAGGTGCATGGCGTTATCAGTTTCTACCACGATTTCCGCAAGGACCCGGCCGGGCATCACCTGCTCAAGATCTGCCGGGCCGAGGCCTGCCAGGCGGTGGGGGCCAATGCCCTGACCGAGCGGGTGCTGACCAAGCTGGGTGTCGGCTGGGGCGAGACCACGCCCGATGGCCGCGTGACGGTCGAACCGGTCTACTGCCTTGGCCTTTGCGCCTGCGGGCCGGCGGCCATGGTCGGCGACCGGGTGATCGGGCGGGCCGATGAAGCCAAGATCGAGGAGGCGCTGGCATGAAGATCTACGTGCCCCGTGACAGCGCCGCCAAGGCGCTGGGCGCCGATGCGGTGGCCGCCGCGGTTCGGACCGAAGCCGCGGCTCGCGGCCTTGATGTGACCGTGATCCGCAACGGCACCCGCGGCATGATCTGGCTGGAACCGCTGGTCGAGATCGAAGTGGGCGGCGCGCGCCGTGCTTTCGGCCCCGTCACCCCCGCCGATGTGCCCGCCCTGCTGGACGGCACGCTGGCAGGCCTCGGCCCGGTCGAGGACATCCCGTTCTTCGCCCGCCAGACCCGCCTGACCTTTGCCCGCTGCGGCCTGATCGACCCGCTGGACCTGGACGCCTACGAGGCCCATGGCGGGCTGGCGGGCCTGCGCCGGGCCATCGCGATGACCGGCCAGCAGATCGTGGACGAGGTCAAGGACAGCGGGCTGCGCGGGCGCGGCGGCGCGGGCTTTCCCACCGGCATCAAGTGGCAGACCGTCCATGATGCGCAATCGAGCCGGAAATACATCGTCTGCAACGCCGACGAGGGCGACAGTGGCACCTTCGCCGACCGCATGATCATGGAGGGCGACCCTTTTACCCTGATCGAGGGCATGGCGATTGCCGGTCTCGCGGTTGGCGCGACCAAGGGCTATGTCTACCTGCGCTCGGAATACCCCGACGCGATCGAGGTGATGCAAGAGGCCGTGTGCATCGGCCGTGCGCGGGGCCTGCTGGGGGCGGACGTGCTGGGCTCGGGCCGGGTCTTTGACATGGAAATCCGCGTCGGCGCCGGCGCCTATGTCTGTGGCGAGGAAACCTCGCTGCTCAACTCGCTCGAAGGCAAGCGCGGCATTGTGCGCGCCAAGCCGCCGCTGCCGGCGCTGGAGGGCTTCCTGGGCAGGCCGACCGTGGTCAACAACGTGATCTCCCTCGCGACCGTGCCGGTGATCTTCGAAAAGGGCGCGCAGCATTACGCCGATTTCGGTCTGGGCCGATCCAAGGGAACAATGCCCGTCCAGATCGCGGGCAACGTGAAATACGGCGGCCTGTTCGAGACCGCCTTCGGTATGCCGCTGGGGACGCTGGTCGAGGATGTCGCCGGGGGCACCGCCAACGGGCGGCCGGTCAAGGCGGTTCAGGTGGGCGGGCCGCTGGGCGCCTACATGCCGCCCGCGAAATTCGACACGCCCTTCGCCTACGAGGAATTCGACGGGCAGGGCGGGCTGATCGGCCATGCCGGAGTGGTCGTCTTCGATGACACCGCCGACATGCTGCAAATGGCACGCTTCGCGATGGAGTTCTGTGCCGTGGAAAGCTGTGGCAAGTGCACGCCCTGCCGCATTGGCGCGGTCCGGGGCGTCGAGACCATCGACCGGATCGCCGAGGGCGACGCGGCGGCCAAGGAACTGCTGGTGGACCTGTGCGAGACCATGACCGACGGATCGCTCTGCGCGCTCGGCGGGCTGACACCCTATCCCGTGCTGTCGGCCATGGAAAACTACCCCGACGATTTCGCGACCCGGAAGGAGGCCGCAGAGTGAAGGACTTCATCATCCCGACCGACGACATGGACATGGGCACACCCGCGTCGAAATCCGACCAGATCGTCACGCTGCGCATAGACGGCTTCGAGGTGCAGGTGCCAGAGGGGACCAGTGTGATGCGCGCCAGCGCCGAGGCGGGCATCCAGGTGCCCAAGCTCTGCGCGACCGACAGTCTGGAGGCTTTCGGGTCCTGCCGCCTTTGCGTGGTGGAAATCGATGGGCGGCGCGGCACGCCGGCGTCTTGCACCACGCCGGTTGCCGAGGGCATGGTCGTCCGTACGCAGTCTTCCAAGGTCCGGAAGGTCCGCAAGGGCGTGATGGAACTGTATATTTCGGATCATCCGCTGGATTGCCTGACATGTGCGGCCAATGGCGACTGCGAGTTGCAGGACATGGCCGGCGCGGTGGGCCTGCGAGACGTGCGCTACGAGGAACCCAAGGCGGGTGGCTTCGTCAACCATTTCGAGGCGCGCGACACGGGCGGCGATGCGAACCCGCAATACCTGCCCAAGGACGACAGCAACCCCTATTTCACCTATGATCCCAGCAAATGTATCGTCTGTTCCCGCTGCGTGCGCGCCTGTGAAGAGGTGCAGGGCACCTTCGCGCTGACAATCGAGGGGCGGGGCTTTGACAGCCGCGTCTCTGCCGGGGCGGCGGACGACGATTTCCTGACCTCCGATTGTGTCAGCTGCGGCGCTTGCGTTCAGGCCTGTCCGACCGCCACCTTGCAGGAGAAATCCGTGATCGAGCTGGGCACGCCGGAACGCTCGGTCGTGACGACCTGCGCCTATTGTGGCGTCGGCTGTTCCTTCAAGGCCGAGATGCAGGGGGATGACCTGGTGCGCATGGTGCCCTACAAACATGGCAAGGCGAACCGGGGACATTCCTGCGTCAAGGGCCGCTTCGCCTATGGCTATGCAAGCCATTCCGACCGCATCCTGAATCCGATGATCCGCGACCGGATCGACGAGCCCTGGCGCGAAGTCAGCTGGGACGAGGCGATCGGCTTCGCCGCGCGGAGAATGCGCGGGCTTCAGGACAAGTACGGTCAGAAATCAATCGGCGTCATCACCTCCAGCCGCTGCACGAACGAGGAAACCTTCCTTGTGCAGAAGCTGGCCCGCGCGGTCTTCGGCAACAACAACACCGACACCTGTGCCCGGGTCTGCCATTCGCCCACGGGCTATGGCCTTGGCCAGACCTACGGCACCAGCGCCGGCACGCAGGATTTCGACTCCGTCGAGGAAACCGACGTTGCCATCGTCATCGGCGCGAACCCGACCGATGGCCACCCGGTTTTTGCCAGCCGGCTGAAAAAGCGCCTGCGGCAGGGCGCCCAGCTGATCGTGATCGACCCGCGCCGGATCGACCTGGTCAGGTCCAGCCATATCGAGGCGGCGCACCACTTGCCGCTTCGGCCCGGAACGAACGTCGCCGTGGTCACCGCCCTGGCCCATGTGATCGTGACCGAGGGGCTTTACGACGAGGCCTATATCCGCGAACGCTGCGACTGGGATGAGTTCCAGCACTACGTGGAGTTCGTGTCCGACCCGCGCCATGGCCCCGAGGCCACCGAGTTGCTGACCGGCGTCCCGGCTGGCGACTTGCGCGCGGCAGCCCGCGCCTACGCGACCGGAGGGCGGGGGTCCATCTACTACGGCCTCGGCGTGACCGAACACAGCCAAGGCTCCACCACTGTCATGGCCATCGCCAACCTTGCCATGCTGACCGGCAATGTCGGCGGCAACGGCATGGGGGTGAACCCCCTGCGCGGGCAGAACAACGTGCAGGGCTCCTGCGACATGGGGTCCTTCCCGCATGAACTGCCGGGCTACCGCCACGTGAAGAACCCTGAGGTGCGCGATATCTTCAAACAGGCGTGGGGCGTCGAGATCGACCCCGAGCCGGGCCTGCGCATCCCAAACATGCTGGATGCGGCCGTCGACGGAACCTTCAAGGGGCTCTACTGCCAGGGCGAGGATATCCTGCAATCCGACCCGGACACGAAACACGTGGCCGCGGGCCTTGCAGCGATGGAATGCGTCATCGTGCATGACCTGTTCCTGAACGAAACCGCCAACTATGCCCATGTCTTCCTGCCCGGCTCCACCTTCCTGGAAAAGGATGGCACTTTCACCAACGCCGAACGCCGTATCAACCGCGTGCGCGAGGTGATGAAACCCAGGAACGGCTATGCCGACTGGGAGGTCACGCAGCTGCTGGCCAATGCCATGGGGGCGGGCTGGACCTATACCCACCCCAGCCAGATCATGGACGAGATCTCGGCCACGACCCCGTCCTTTGCCGGTGTGTCCTACGAAGTGCTGGAAGAGAAGGGGTCGGTCCAATGGCCCTGCAACGAGGCGCATCCCGACGGCACGCCGCTGATGCATGTCGATGGCTTCGTGCGCGGCAAGGGCCGTTTCATGATCACCGAATACGTGGCCACGGATGAGAAGACGGGCCCGCGCTTCCCGCTGTTGCTGACCACCGGGCGCATCCTGTCGCAATACAACGTGGGCGCCCAGACCCGCCGGACCGACAACGTGGTCTGGCACCACGAGGACGTGCTGGAGATCCATCCCCATGACGCGGAAGTGCGCGGCGTGAACGAGGGCGATTTCGTCAAGCTGGCCAGCCGGTCGGGCGAAACCACCCTGCGCGCGACGCTGACCGACCGGGTCAGTCCGGGTGTGGTCTACACCACCTTCCACCATCCGGGCACGCAGGCCAACGTGATAACCTCGGATTATTCCGACTGGGCCACGAACTGCCCGGAATACAAGGTGACGGCGGTGCAGGTCAGCCCCTCGAACGGGCCGACCGAGTGGCAGGAGGATTACCGGGCCCAGGCCGCGCAATCGCGGCGGATACTGCCGGCGGCGGAATGAAGGGCACGCGCGCGACCACCACTCACATCGTGAGTGACGGCCACGCCGTCGCGGGCACCCGGGCGCTGCCCGAAGAGGTTCCCGTGGCGCTGGTCTATAACGGGACCACCCAGGCGGTGATGATGGCCACGCCCGCCGACCTGGCGGATTTCGGGCGCGGCTTCACGGTGACCGAGGGGCTGGCAGGGGGCGACCAGATCGACGCCCCCGAGGTCGTGATCCACGACACCGGCATCGAGGTGCGCATGTGGCTGCCCGAGGACCGCGCCGCGGCCATGGCGGCTCGGCGGCGCGCGATGACCGGGCCGGTGGGCTGTGGGCTGTGCGGGGTGGACAGCCTCGATCAGGTGATCCGTGACCTGCCCGCCGCGGGCGAGGGGGTGGCGGTGACACCGTCGGATATCGCCCGCGCCATGGCCGAGCTGCGCGCGGGCCAGGCCCTGCATGATCGCACCCGCGCGGTCCACGGCGCGGGGTTTTACGTGCCCGGGCAAGGTCTTGTCACGGTGCGCGAGGATGTGGGCCGGCACAACGCGCTGGACAAGTTGATCGGGGCCGTGGGCGATTGCAGGGCCGGGATGGTGGTGCTGACCAGCCGGGTCTCGGTCGAGATGGTCCAGAAATCCGCGATGGCCGGGGCCAGTGTGATTGCCGCCGTCTCGGCCCCGACCACGCTGGCGGTGCGCACGGCCGAGGCGGCCCGGCTGACGCTGATTGCCTTGGCCAGGGACGGGACATTCGAAATATTCACCCATGCCGAACGCGTGTCAGAAGAGGATCACGATGTCGCCTGAAAAAATGGTCCGGATGGCGAACCAGATCGCCACCTTCTTCGAGACGCAGCCTGACGTGGACAAGGCGGGGCGTGTCGCCGCGCATCTTGGCGATTTCTGGGAGCCGCGGATGCTGGGTCAGCTGCGCACGCACTTGGAAGCGGGCGGCGACGGGCTGACACCGCTGGCCCGCGAAGGGGCCGAACGGGTGCTGGCCGAAAAGGAACGGGCGTGAGGGGCGCTGCCCCTCTTGGCCTTCGGCCAATTCACCCCGGGATATTTCCGGTCCAAAGAAATGCGGGTCAGGTGCCTCGATCGGGCTTGGGTCGTCGGGTTCGGGCCCTAGTGAAAGTCGCGACTTTTCGGGATGATCTGCGCACTGCGCGGGTGGCGTGAGCGGGGAGCGGGCAGGGGA
>NZ_DATFIP010000079.1:0-55222 GCF_035270045.1 Salibaculum sp. | reverse complement strand
CGAACGACGGCAACGCGCGGAAGCGAACCGCCTGACGGCACATCATGAGGCTTGGCGGGGTCACTCAATGCCGATTGCTGAGAGGACCCGCTTGGTTTCCACATAGAGATAGAGTTCGTCATCCTGGGTGATCATGCGGGCGTGCATCGTGCAGATCCGGATTGGATAGAGACGCTGGAACGACTCCTGCACGAAAGTCGGACGGCTGAACACCGGTTTGAAAACTTCGTTCCAGTTGTTCTTCTGCGTAATGATCGGCACGTAGTCGCTGAAATCCGCGTAGGCTATAAGTGGGTGATCAACCTCGCCGTTGGCACGCGCCCTCTCTCGCTTGTCGATCCAGCTCTTGCGCATGTCGCCGGGGACGTGGTGTTTAATCCACTGATCGCCAAACGCCTTGGTCATCTGCTCGTCGATGAATTGGCGAAGCTGCGTTTCAAAGCGCTGCAGCCGGCCATGGGCAGCATTCGTCCGCGCGAACTCTGCTTCTTGCTCGTCTTCTTCCCTGACCTCTTCGTAGTCGTAGGCATCGATGATTGGTGCTGGCGCGCCCCTCAGTCCGGCAATATCAAGGCTCTCGCCGAAGGCGTCCGTCGGAAACGCAGTTAACGCGGGGTCAAAGCCACGCTCTTGGTAGAACGCCGAACGCGCAAGCGGATCATCAAAGATCTTTTTCGGAAAGTTGATTCGGTCCTGCCAGTCTCCGAGATCGAGGCGCAAGAGTTCGGTCAGACGATCGTCGAAGGCCGGAATGTTATGTAGCGCAAAACCCATGCTTTGAATGTCGGCGAAGGCGCCGACGGAGCGCATCTGCGCTTGCATGTCGAGCCAGGGGCTTCGGATGGCCTCTGTCGCCCGGCGAAGGTAGTCCTGATGATCTTTGAAATGTTTGACGAGTTCGGAAGCGTGGTCGGCCCGGTAGGCTTCCATCAGCTCCGTCGCGAGCTTGAATTCCGGCAGTTTGAAGCGATCGGTCGATAGCGCGAGTTGTTTCTGCAGCTCTGCGAAGTTGCCACCTTGCTCGGTTAACGCTGCGAGGACACCGCTACGTCGGAGTTCTTCCACAGGCCCATAAGCCGCACTCAGCACGTTCTTCTGATGCTCCATGTCCTTTGCAATCCTGGCGAGCGCATTGTTGCCACCGAGTGCCCGTTCAATGTCCACAAGCGGCTGCAATTGCGCGGTCAGCTTCTTAAATTTGCCCTCTGTCACGCTTTGCCTCCCGGTTCCGCAACGGCTTCGATTTTGCCGTCCGTGTCCTTGGATTGCCAGCTTTCGTTTCTGCCAAAAACTGATTTTAACAAGTCCAAGTAATCACTTCTGTACAAGCGCTGGCCAGCGTCCGCTTTCGGTCAGATGCAATGCGGCATCAACGATCAAATTGAATGACCGCTCTGGGCCGAGTATGCCTGTAGGGGCAATGATGAACACCCAAGTTTGCAAACCCCGCTCACCGCTTATAGCTGCCCTTTCGACCTACCCTGCGCGATCACGGACGCGCCCCGGCGCGGAGCGGGCGCCTGTCGCCGCGTGGCGCGCCCTAGCCGCCCGGCGTGATCAGGCCCATGCGCGCGGCGTGCCAGGCGGCCTCGGCGCGCGAGGAGATGCCCAGCTTGCGGTAAATCGACTTGATGTGGCTGGCCACGGTGCCCACGGCCAGACCCGTCTCGACGGCGACCTCGGCGTTGCGCAACCCCCGCGCGATCAGCGCCAGGATCTCGCGTTCGCGCACCGTCAGCTCGTCCTCGGGCTGTTCGGCGGGTCCGGTATAACGGAAATGCTCCATGATGCGCCGCGCGATCGAGGGGGTCAGCGCAGGGATACCGTTGGCCAACTGGCCCAGCTGGTGGCGCAGCAGGTCCTCGGGCTGTTCCTTGAGAAGATAGCCTTCGGCCCCGGCCGACAGCGCGGCCACGATATGTGCGTCGTCGCCCATCACGGTGCTGACCACGGCCACCGTCTCGGGGCGCACCAGGCGCAGGTTGCGCAACACTTCCATCCCCGAGCCATCAGGCAGGCCCAGGTCGATCACCGCCAGGTCGAAGTCACGCCGGGCCACCTCGGCGATACCGGCGCGCATGGTCCCCGCGCCGGTGATCTCGCAACCGGGAAAGGCCGCCCGCGCGATCCCGGCCAGCCAGTCGCGGGTCACGGTGATGTCCTCGACGATCAGGATTCGTTTCATGTCAGCTGCTCCCCTGCATGGCGGCGCCGGGAAGACGGGCGCGCAGCCGGGTTCCCCGTGCAGCCGGGGCGATCTCGATCTCGCCGCCCAAACCCTCGATACGGCTGCGCATGTTGGCCAGCCCGTGCCCATCGGAAAGGTGCCCGGCATCGAAGCCTGTGCCGTCGTCGATCACACGGATCTGCAGCCCGGCATCGTCCGCGGCCAGTTCAACGTCCACGCGCCCGGCCGCGGAATGGCGGATCGCGTTGCTGACGGCCTCGCGCAGGACCGCGCGCAGGGCATGCGCCTGTTGCGGCGCCAGCACTGCGCCTGCCGTGCCCGTGACATGCCAGCCCAGCGCCATGCCGGCAGCATCCAGCCGTTCCGCCGTCTCGGCACGCAGGTTGGCCAGGATCTCGTCCAGCGGCACCTCGTCGGCCGCCGGGGCGTTGATGATCGCACGCAACTCGGACAGGGCCTCGCGGATCAGCCCGTCCTTGCGGGGCGCGTCGGCACTGTGCAGGGCGCTGAGCAGCTGCGCACCGATGTTGTCGTGCATGTCGCGCGAGATGCGGGCCCGTTCCGTGGCCACGCCCTTTTCATAGGCGCGGCCGGTTTCGACGGAATGGGCCAGCATGGCGACCATCTCGTCCACCAGCGCGACGTCGCGGGGCCGGAACAAGCGCCGTCCGCCCCCCGCATAGGACAGCCGGAGCGCCGGTACGCGACCCGCTGCCGGCACCGTCAGGCCCAACCCGCCCTCGTCCAGTTCCGCACCTGGCCCGGTGTCACGACCGGCCTGCTCGATGTGGAGGGGATGGAACAGGTTCTCGAGCAGGGCACGCCAGCGCGCCGCCTGGCTGCCGCCTGGCGGCGTCAGGGCGATGTCCACGATCTGGCTGAACAGGCGCTGGCGCTGCGGCTCCACCGGCGTGAAGATGCGCCGCCATATCGCCTCTCTGAAGGGCAGGTAGGCCAGGGTCACGACGACGAAGGACAGGCTCAGCGCCGGGCCCGCCTCGACCGACAGTGCCAGGACCAGCACCGCGTCCAGGGCCACGATCAACATCACCGCCACCATGGTGAAGAGGATGCGGAAGGCCCACTTTTCCAGGTTGAACAGCCGGGTGCGGCGCACACCGACGGCCAGCCCGGCATAGATCAGCAGGAAGAACAGGAAGGCATACCCCTGAGACAGGGTGACGTCGGCCCCCAGCAGATGCGGCACGATGATCGTCAGCGTGAAGGCCCCGGTCCCGAGGAGGACCGACAGCCCAAGCCAGCGCAGGGTCGCCCGGCCGCGCGGATCGCCCCGCGTGGCGCGCATTTGCAGGCCCAGGCAGGCGACAATGGCCAGCATGGCGAGCAGGATCGGCAAATAGCGGGTGTAGGCCGGACCGGGCGCCAGGCGCAGCACATCCGCCGCCACGACGGCGGCCAGGATCACCGCCGGCACGAAGGCGCCGAGCACGCCGGTCAATTTCGCGGGATAACGCAGCAACAGCCCGATCATGCCCGCCCCGAAGGTCAGCGATCCCGTATTGTTCATGTTGGACAGGGCGCGGAACAGCCCCTCGGGCATGGCCACCTCGCGCGTGCTGTAGACCGAGGCGCAAAGGGCCGAGAGCGCCAACCCCGCGCCGGCCAGCGCGAACATGAAAGCGGCCAGGTCCCGGCCGCGCAGGCTCCAGACCCATGTGCCCATGACCAGGCCGGTGACGCCCACCAGCACCTGCACCCAGAAGACGACCGGCAGGTCGCCGACGGGGCGCGCGGGGACTGTGGCCAGCGTGACGTCGCGTTCCGGACCATCGGCGGGGGCCAGCGTCGCCATGACCCGACCGGCCTCCAGGATATCGTGAATCTGGCCCTGCCGGGCAAAGAACACCCCGTCCAGCGCGGCGAAGCTGTCGGCCACGTCCGGTTCCTCTGCCAGGTCGGCCGGGCGAAATTCAACGCGGGTCCCGTCGTCGGCGGCGGCAAGCGCAAGCAGCCGGTCACCGGGCGCGAGGTCGGCATTCGGCCCCGCAGGGTCCACACCGGCCAGGACAATCCCCTGCCCGTCCACGGTGACGGCCAGATCGATCCCCGCCCAGGGCTGATCCAGCGCCAGCAGCACGGCACCCAGCGCGCCAATCGCAGCCAGCACCAGCGCCGGGGCGAGAATCAGGACAGGGGTGTAACGGGCGCGCACTCGCGGGACCTCCGGCCATGGATTGACCCCGACTATAGCCAGTTTCGCGCGCCGATCACCTCCCCCGAAAGGGGTAGCCGCGACACTGTTTGCCGGTGGCTCCTCGCTGGCCCCGACCCAGGCCGGGCGAGCCTCTCAGGTGATGACATCGGGTGCGCGGCGCCCGCTGCGCGCGGCGATCCCGGCCAGTTCCTCGGTGGCGGCGATAACAGGCGCCAGCGCTTTTTGGGGGTCCTGGTGGAGCGCCTCGGGGTCGGTTTCCAGCTGTTCGAGATAGACCCTCAGGGTTGCCCCCTCGGTGCCGGTCCCCGACAGCCGCAGCACGACCCGCGCGCCACCCTCGAAGAAGATGCGCAGCCCCTGCGCCTTTGCCACCGACCCATCGACGGGGTCATGATAGGAAAAGACATCCGCCCGCGCCACGGTCAGCCCGGCGGCCTGCGCGCCGGGCAAGTCGTCCAGGCGGGCCTCCAGGTCGGCCATGATCGCTTCGGCCACGGCGCTGTCCACGGCCTCGTAGTCGTGTCGCGAGTAGTAGTTGCGCCCGTAGCGCGCCCAATGCTCGGCCAGCAGCCCGGCCACCGACTTGCCGGTCACCGCGAGGATGTTCAGCCACAGCAGCACCGCCCACAGCCCGTCCTTTTCACGCACGTGGGACGACCCGGTGCCCGCGCTTTCCTCGCCACAGAGCGTCACGCGCCCTGCGTCGAGCAGGTTGCCGAAGAATTTCCAGCCCGTCGGGGTCTCGTAGCAGGCCATGCCACGGGCCTCCGCCACGCGATCGGCCGCCGCCGAGGTCGGCATCGACCGGGCCACCCCGGCCAGCCCCCCGGCATAGCCCGGCGCCAGGTGGGCGCGGTCGGCAAGCACCGCAAGGCTGTCGGAGGGGCTGACATAGCAGTTGCGGCCCAGGATCATGTTGCGGTCGCCATCGCCATCCGAGGCGGCCCCGAAATCCGGGGCATCCGCCGAATACATCCGCGCCATCAACTCCGCCGCCCAGACCGGGTTGGGGTCGGGATGACCGCCGCCGAAGGCAGGGTCGGGCACCGCGTTGATGACCGTGCCCGCGGGGGCGCCCAGCCGGGTTTCGAGGATCTCGCGCGCATAGGGCCCGGTAACGGCGTGCATCGCGTCGAAACAGACGCGGAAGCCGCTGCGCAACAGCGCCGAGATGGCCCCGAAATCGAAAAGCTCTTCCATGAGGGCGGCATAATCGGCGACGGGGTCCACGATCTCGACCACCATGTCGCCCAAGCGATTCTCTCCGATACGGTCGAGCGCCACCGTGCCCCCCTTGAAGACATGGTATTCGGTGATGTCCAGCGTGCGGGCGTGGATCGCCCCGGTGACGGACTCGGGGGCCGGGCCACCATTGGGGCCGTTGTATTTCAGGCCGAAATCCGCGTCCGGGCCGCCGGGGTTGTGACTGGCCGACAGGATCAGCCCGCCATCGGCGCCGCGCCTTCGGATCAGGTGCGAGGCAGCGGGCGTCGACAACAGCCCGCCCTGCCCGACGATGCAGCGCGCCGCGCCATTGGCCGCCGCCATCGCCAGGATTGTCACGGTGGCCTTGTCGTTGAAATAGCGCCCGTCGCCACCGATCACCAGCGTCTTGCCCATGACCCCGCCGATGCCATCGAAGATCGCCTGCACGTAGTTTTCCAGGTAACCGGGTGCCATGAAGACCTGGGTCTTCTTGCGCAATCCGCTGGTGCCGGGTTTCTGCCCCGCGACGGGGGTGGTTGTGACGGTCTGACGGGTCATGCCTTTGCCCTCCCTGCGTGCTCTGGTCGTGATCGGGCCGCGCTGTCGGTCATGGGGGACAACTCGAACGCCACGACGCTGTCCGCGGCAATGGCCACACCGCGCTGGTCCGGTGGCCCCGCGGACTGGCCCGAGCTGTCGATGACCCGCTGCCAGCGATGCCCCGGCATGGCCTCGGGCAGCACCGCCCGCGTCTGGCCACCGGCGTTGAACAGCAGGTAGACGGCCCCGTAGCGCGGCTCATAGGCCGGGGTGCCACGGGCCATGCGCATCTCGACGCCCAGGCAGCGCAGGTCCGGATCGACCCAGTCCTCCTCCATCATGGCATGGCCGTCGGCGCGGCGCCAGAAGACATCCGGCTTGCCATCAACCGCGCGGGTGCCGGCATGCAGGAACCGCTTCTGCCGCAGGATCGGATTGGCCTTGCGAAAGGCGATAATCCGGCGGCAGAAGGCCAGGAAATCCGGGTCGGCGGCCTCCCAGTCGACCCAGCCGATATCGTTGTCCTGGCAATAGGCGTTATTGTTGCCGCCCTGCGAATTGCCCAGTTCATCCCCGGCCAGGATCATCGGCGTCCCCTGGCTGAGCATCACGGTCGCGAACATGTTGCGCCGCCGCCGCGCCCGGCGGGAAATGATATCCGCGTCCCCGGTCGGCCCCTCGTGGCCACAGTTGTCCGAATGGTTGTGATCGTGCCCGTCGCGGCCGTCTTCGCCGTTGGCCGCGTTATGCTTGTGGCTGTAACTGACCGTATCCATCAGGGTGAACCCGTCATGCGCCGTCACGAAGTTGACCGAGGCGGTGGCGGGCCGGCCGTCGTGATCGAACCGAAGGGCCGATCCGGCGACATGCCCGGCCAGCTTGCGGGTCATGTGGGCATCGCCGCGCCAGAATCGGCGGACATTGTCGCGGTACTTGTCGTTCCATTCGGCAAATGGCGAGGGGAAAGCCCCCAGCTGATAGCCGCCGTGGCCGACATCCCAGGGTTCGGCGATCATCTTGACCTTGTTGAGCACCGGGTCCTGCCGGATCGCGCGGCAGAAGGGGCCGTCGCGGTCAAAGTCCCCACCCGTCCGGGCCAAGGTCGAGGCCAGGTCGAAGCGAAACCCGTCCACGTGCATGACCTCGACCCAGTAGCGCAGCGAATCCATCACCATGCGCAGCACGAAGGGGTGATCTAGGTCCAGCGTGTTGCCGCAGCCGGTGTCGTTGACGTAGTGGCGCGGGTTCTCGGCCAGGCGGTAATAGCTGGCGTTGTCGAAGCCGCGGAAAGACAGTGTCGGGCCGCGGTGGTCGCCCTCGGCGGTATGGTTGTAGACCACGTCGAGGATGACCTCGATCCCGGCGGAATGGAACCGGGCCACCATCTGCTGGAACTCCGAGATGTCGCGCCCGCTCATGAAGCGCGGGTCCGGCGCGAAGAACCCCAGCGTCATGTAGCCCCAGTAGTTGCTCAGGCCGCGGTCCACCAGGAAGCGGTCGTCGACGCTGGCATGGATCGGCATCAGCTCGATCGCGGTCACGCCCAGGTTGCGCAGGTGGCGCAGCATCGGTTCTGACGACATGGCCAGGAAACGCCCCGCGTGGGGGATGTCGTCGCGCCCGGCCGTCAGCCCCTTGACGTGGGCCTCGTAGAGGATGGTGTCCGTCCAGCGCGTGTCCAGCCGCATCTGGTCCTGCCGGCCCCAGGTGAAGGCCGGGTCCACCACCACCGAACGCGGCATGTAGGGGGCGCTGTCACGGCTGTCGAAGCTCAGGTCCCCGTCGGCATGGCCGATCTCGTAGCCGTAAAGCGCATCGTGCCATTCCAGGTGCCCGGTCAGCTGCTTTGCATAGGGATCGACCAGGAACTTGTGCGGGTTGAAGCGGTGCCCTTCGGCCGGCGCATAGGGGCCGTGTACGCGGTAGCCGTATTTCTGGCCCGGGCGCAGCCCGGCGATGTAGCCGTGCCAGATGTGGCCCTCGCGTTCGGCCAGGTCCACCAGGTAGACCTCTTCGCCGGTCTCGTCGCACAGGCAGAGCGTCACCTTGGTGGCATGTTGCGAGAAGACGGCGAAATTCACCCCTTCGCCATCGAAGGTCGCCCCCAGCGGATTGGGCCGCCCGGCGCTGAGTTGATAGGATGTCATCAGGTCTCCCCGGTCAGGTCGGCGTAAAGCGCGGCATAGGCCGCAGCCGAGGGCCCCCAGCCAACCGGGTGCGCCATGGCGTTGCGCTGCATCCTTGACCACAGATCGGGCGCCGCGAAAAGGTCGCACAGGCGCGACAGCGCGTTGCCAAGCGCCTCGGCGGTCACGGGGTTGAACTGGATGCCCGTCGCGACCCGCCGTGCCATCGTGGCCGGTGTCGCCGGGATCACGGTATCGGCCAGCCCGCCGGTCAGGGCCACCAGCGGCAGGGTGCCGTAGCGCAGCCCGTAAAGCTGCGTCAGCCCGCAGGGCTCGAAGCGCGAGGGGACCAGGATGGCATCCCCGCCGGCGATCATGCGATGCGACAGGGCCTCGTCGTAGCCGATGCGCACCGCGACGTTCGGGTCGTCGACGGCGCGAAAGGCGCCCTCCAGCGCCGCCGCGCCGCTGCCGAGCACCGCCAGTTGCCCGCCCCGCGCCAACAAGCGCGGCAGGGCCTCCAGCAACAGGTCCAGCCCCTTCTGCTCGGTCAGCCGAGACACCACCACGCACAGCGGGCCGGGCGCCTCCGGCAGGCACAGTTCGGCGCGCAGGGCAGCGCGGTTGGCCGGTTTGCCGCGCGGGGTCTTGTAAGGGCGGATTTCGGGGTCGGTGCCGGGCGACCAGGCGTCAAGGTCGATGCCGTTGAGGATGCCGCCCAGGTCGGCCCGCCGGGCGCGCAGCACCCCGTCGAGGCCCATGCCGAAGTCGGGGGTCATCAGTTCCTCGGCATAGGTGGGAGAAACCGTGGTCAGGCGATCGGCAAAGACCAGCCCGGCCTTGAGCATCGAGACCTGCCCCCAGTATTCGACCCCTTCCTTGTCGAGGTCGGCACCCACGATCCCTAGGCCAGAAGCCCGCGCCATGGGGGCAAGCCCCTGGAAGGCGATGTTGTGGATTGTCAGGACGCTGGGCACACCGGTCTTGTCGCGCCGCAGGTAGTAGGGCACCAGCCCCGCCTGCCAGTCGTGGCAATGAACCAGGTCGGGGCGCCAGTCGCCAAGGCGGCAGGCCGCGATATCCGCGGCCACCCGGGCCAGCGCGGCAAAGCGTTCGGGATTGTCGGGCCAGTCGTGGCCGTCGGTGTCCAGGTAGGGGCCGCCGGCCCGATCAAAGAGATGCGGCGCCTCGACCACCAGCAGATCCAGCCCCGCCGCGCGCCCCGCCAGCAGCCGCCCCGGCCCGCCAAAGAGCGTCGGGATGCGGGCGACGGGCGTCGCCCCGTCAAGGGCCTCAAGAACCGCCCGGTAGCCGGGCAGCAGCGTTCGCATTTCGACACCCTGCCCGGCCAGCGCCGCGGGCAACGCACCGGCCACATCGGCGAGGCCGCCGGTCTTGACCAGTGGCGCGCATTCCGACGTGACCGAAAGAACCCGTATCGCCGGATCGCTCACTGCGCTGCCCGCCACGCCTCGACCATGGGCTGGGTGATCAGTGTCGTGCCCTTGTCCGTGACGCGGAAGAACCGGGCGTCCTCGGCCGGGTCCTCGCCCACGACGAGGCCGCGGGGGATTTCCACGCCGCGGTCGATCACGCATTTGCGCAGCCGGGCCGAGCGGTTGATGACCACCTCGGGCAGGACGACCGAATGATCGAGCACGGCATACGAATTGGTGTGCACCTTGGAAAACAGCAGCGAATTGCGCACCTCGGTCCCCGAGATGATGCAGCCCCCCGACACCATGGAGGATATGGCAACCCCGCGCCGGTCCTTCTGGTCATGGATGAACTTGGCCGGCGGCAGGTTCTCCGAATAGGTCCAGATCGGCCAGGTCCTGTCCCAGAGGTCCAGCTCGGGGGTGAAATCCGTCATGTCGATGTTGGCTTCCCAGAAGGCATCCAGGGTGCCCACGTCGCGCCAGTAGCTGGGCGCGCCCTCGGCCCGCACGCAGCTGTCGTCGAAGCGGTGCGCCACGGCCTTGCCGCCGCTGACGATGCCGGGGATCAGGTCGCCGCCGAAATCATGCGCCGAGTCCGGGTCCTCGGCATCGGCTAAAAGAAGATCGCGCAGGTAGGACCAGCGGAAAACGTAGATCCCCATCGAGGCCAGCGCCTTGTCCGGGTCCTCTGGGGTGGCGGGCGGATCGGCGGGCTTTTCCAGGAACGAGGTGATGCGGCTGTCGGAATCCACCGCCATCACGCCGAAGGCCGAGGCCTCCTCGCGCGGGACGGTCAGGCAGCCCACGGTGACGTCCGCGCCGGACTCAACGTGCTGGGACAGCATGATCTCGTAGTCCATCTTGTAGATATGATCGCCGGCCAGCACGACGATGTATTCGATGTCGTAGCTGTCGATGATGTCGATGTTCTGAGTGACCGCGTCGGCGGTGCCGCGATACCAGTGATCCCCGGTCACGCGCTGCGAGGCAGGCAGGATATCGAGGAACTCGTTGCGTTCGGAGCGGAAGAAGTTCCAGCCCCGGTGGCAATGGCGGATCAGCGAATGCGCCTTGTACTGCGTGGCCACGGCGATCTGGCGGATGCCCGAGTTCATCGCGTTCGACAGGGCGAAGTCGATGATCCGGGTCTTGCCGCCGAAATGGACCGCCGGTTTCACACGCCTGTCGGTGAGTTCCTTGAGCCGCGATCCGCGCCCGCCGGCCAGCACGAATGCCATCGACCTCTGCGTCAGCCGTTTCTTTTCCACCATGGTCCTCTCCTCCCTCATGTCCTGTGGCGCAGCATCAGCGCGGCCAGCGGCGGCACCGCGATCTCGGCCGACTGCGCCAGTCCGTCGCGATCCCCCTCCCGGGATCGGACGGTACCGTGGTTGCCCCGGCCGCCGCCGCCATAGACCGCTGCATCGGTGTTGAGCACCTCGTCCCAGGTGCCGGATCGGGGCAGCCCGATGTGCCAGCGCCGCTCGACCGGTGTGAAGTTGCAGACGATGACAACGGGGGCGTCACCGTCGTCACCGAAGCGGGCAAAGGCCGTCAACGACCGCTCGGGATCATTGGCGATCCAGCGGAAGCCGGACGGGTCGCAATCGCGGCGGTGCAAGGCGGGCGTGTGACGGTAAAGCCGGTTGAGATCACGCACCAGCAGCTGCACCCCGCGCCGGGGGCCTGCCTGCGCGGCGACCCAGTCCAGCGCGGCGTCGTGGTTCCACTCGGCCTCCTGCGCGATCTCGCAGCCCATGAAGAGCAGCTTCTTGCCCGGATGCCCCCACATGAACCCGTAGTAGGCGCGCAGGTTCGCGAATCTCTCCCATTCCGGGCCGGGCATCTTGCCGATCATCGCGCCCTTGCCATGGACGACCTCGTCATGGCTGATCGGCAGGATGAAGTTCTCGGAGAAGGAATAGTCGATGGGATGCGTCAGCAGGTGGTGATCGTGGGACCGGTGGATCGGATCGGTCTGCATGTAGCGCAGGGTGTCGTTCATCCACCCCATGTTCCACTTGAAGCCAAAGCCCAGCCCACCCTCATGGACCGGGGCCGAAACGCCCGGGAAGGCCGTTGATTCCTCGGCCACGGTCATGGCACCCTCGGCCTCACCATAGCACAGCGTGTTCATTTCCTGCAGGAAATCAATGGCCTCGTAGTTCTCGCGGCCGCCGTCGCGGTTGGGAATCCATTCGTCGTCCGTGCGCGAATAATCGCGGTAGAGCATCGAGGCCACGGCATCCACGCGCAGCCCGTCGACATGGTATTCCTCCAGCCAGTAGAGCGCGTTCGCGGTCAGGAAATTGCGCACCTCGGCGCGGCCGAAGTTGTAGATCAGCGTGTTCCAGTCGGGGTGATAGCCCTCGCGCGGGTCGGCATGTTCGTAGAGATGCGTGCCGTCGAAGCGCGCCAGCCCGTGGGCATCCGCCGGGAAATGCCCCGGCACCCAGTCCAGAAGCACCCCCAGCCCCGCCGCGTGCGCCGCCTCGACCAGCGCGCGAAAGGCCCCGGGCGGGCCGAAGCGGCTGGTCGGCGCATACATGCCAAGCGGCTGATAGCCCCAGGACCCGTCGAAGGGGTACTCGCTGACCGGCAGGAATTCCAGGTGGGTGAAGCCCATCCAGGACGCGTAGTCGACAAGCTCGCTCGCCAGGGCCTCGTAGCCAAGGCTTTCGCCCTCCGCGCCGCGCCGCCACGACCCAAGGTGCACCTCGTAGACCGAGATCGGCTCATCGTGCCGCTGCACCTGTCCCCGCCGGGCCATCCAGGCATCATCGGCCCAGCGGTGCCCGGAAATGTCACGCACGATCGAGGCCGTCTCGGGCCGGTATTGCGCGCCGAATCCCACCGGGTCTGCCTTGAGAAGCGGCGCACCCTCGGGCGAGGCGATCTCGTACTTGTAAAGCGTGCCATCGCCCAGGCCGGGCAGGAAGATTTCCCACGCGCCGGTCTCTCCGACGCGGCGCATCGCATGGCGCCGCCCGTCCCAGAAATTGAAATCGCCCACGACCGAAACGCGCGTGGCATTCGGGGCCCAGACCGCGAAATGGGTGCCGGTGACACCTTCGACCTCGGTCACATGGGCCCCAAGCGCCGTCCAGAGCTTGCGATGCCGGCCCTCGCCGATCAGGTGCCGGTCAATGTCGCCCAGGACAGGGGCGAATCGATAGGGGTCCTCGAAATCGAGTTCCGTGCCATCGGGCCAGTTCGCCGAAAGCCGATAGGTTGCCGTCGCATCGGGCACCGGCGCGGCGAAGAGTGGGCCGTCCAAGCGGGCGAGAGGCACCGTCCTGCCAGCCTGGATCACCGTGACCCGAGTGGCCTCGGGCACCAATGCGACGCACCACGCGCCCGCTTCGGCCACATGAATCCCCAGCACATCGAAGGGCCGGTCATGACGTGCGGCAAGCAGGGCGGCGACATCGCCCTCGGTCATGTGCGGCGGCAGGCGGCGCGGCGCCGGGCCGGTCATGCCACCCGCCCGATGACGAAACCGTTCGGCCCGAGCGTTAGGTCGCGGCCGGACACCTCGGCCACCTGGTCAAGCAACGGCACGATCGGTTCCTCCAGCGGCAGCGACACCGTCTCGGGCGAAAGGTTGAAGATGCAGATCATGGCCTCTCCACGGCGGAAGCCTAGCACCGGATCGTCGTGATTCAAAAACTCCGTTTTGCCAAGGCGCAGATCGGGGTCGCTCCGGCGCAGGGCCAGCATGGCGCGATAGAAGGCCAGCACGCTGTCATTGTCCCGCTGGGTCGAGACCGCCCTGGCCTGCTGGGGCGCCTTGACCGGCAGCCAGGGCCGATCGGCCGTCGAGAACCCGCCGTTGGGCGCCTCGGCCTCCCAGGTCATGGGCGTGCGGCACCCGTCGCGGCCGGTCCGTTCCGGCCAGAAGTTGATGCCCTCGGGGTCGGTCAGTTCCTCGAAGGCCAGCACCGTATCGACCTGGCCCAGTTCCTCGCCCTGGTAGAGGCAGATCGACCCCTCCAGGGAAAGCAGCAACGCCGCGGCCTGCCTGGCCAATGCGTCCTGGTCGGCGCCATGGTCCAGCCAGCGCCCGACATGGCGCGGCACGTCGTGGTTGGAAAAGGCCCAGCAGGGCCAGCCGTCGGGGGCATGCCTGAAGAACGACTCGACCCTTTCGCGGAAATGCCCGGGCGAGAAATCCGGTCCCAGCATCTCGAAGCTGTAGGCCATGTGCAGGCGGTCGCCCCCCGAGGTATACTGCCCCATCAGTTCGATCGCGTGGTGACTGTCGCCGACCTCGCCCACCATGGCGCGGCCTTCGTATTCGTCCAGCAGCGCGCGCAACCGCTCAAGGAACGTCAGGTTCTCGGGCCGGTTCTTGGAAAACAGGGTATACTGCATCTCGAAGGGGCGGCTGGCCTCCTGCGCCCCGGGCGCGGGGTTGGCCGCGTTGTCGCGCAGCATCTGGTCGTGGACGTAGAAGTTGACCGTGTCCAGCCGGAAGCCGTCCACGCCCCGGTCCAGCCAGAACCGCACGCAATCCAGCAGGTAATCCTGCACCTGTGGGTTATGGAAGTTCCAGTCGGGCTGTTCGGGCAGGAAATTGTGAAAGTAATACTGCCGCCGCCGCGCATCCCATTGCCAGGCCGACCCGCCGAAGATCGCCAGCCAGTTGTTCGGCGGCGTGCCGTCGGGTTTCGGGTCGGCCCAGACGAACCAGTCGGCCTTTTCGTTGTCGCGGCTGGCGCGGCTTTCGATGAAATGGGGGTGCTGGTCCGAGGCATGGCTGAGCACCTGGTCGATGATGACCTTGAGCCCGAGGTCATGTGCCCGGGCCACCATCTCGTCGAAATCCTCAAGCGTGCCGAAGGTGGGGTCGATGTCGCAGTAGTCCGAGACATCATAGCCCATGTCGGCCATCGGCGAGGGAAAGACCGGGCTGACCCAGATCGCATCCACCCCCAGCCCGGCCACGTGATCGAGCCGCGCCGTTATGCCCTTCAGGTCGCCGATACCGTCCCCGTCCGCATCCATGAAGGATCGGGGATAGATCTGATAAGTCACCGACCCGCGCCACCAGTCCTGCCCGTCTGCCATACGCGATCCCCTTTTTCAAAGCTGTCAGAGCCACGTGCCAGAGCACCCCCGTGTTAGCCCTAACATGCACCCCTCTATAGGCGTCGCCATCGCCCGGAGCAACCGCAGCGCGCCGGGATCACGCGCCGGGCGCGCGCCGCCTTCGGGCCGTGGACGGCCCGGCCAGGCCCCGGATCGTGGCAACCTCGTCCGGGTCGTAGGGGGATCCGTCGGGATGCAGAAGATCGTGGAACCAGGTCGCCCGGTCGGGCTGTCCGCCATGCGCACGCACAAGGTCATCGGGCCAGGGCAGCCAGGTCTGGGTCCTGCCCTTGACCAGCCCCCACTGGAAACAGCCCACGTCGCGCGCGTGGAAAAGCGCCAACTGGTCCGAGATGCGGCTGTCCACGGCGCGGGCCATCCATTCCGTGCAGAGGATCGGACGATCCAGCACTTCGAGGTAGTCGATGAACTGCGCCACACGGCGGCTGTCCCAATAGGCGTGAAAGGTGATGATGTCGGAATGCAGCAAGGCACTGCGGTCGATCTCGGTCTGGTAGGGATGCGCGTCGTCGCCCGGCAACGGCGTCGTCCAGGCCGCCACCGTCAGCGGCGCCGCGGGATCTTCGGCCCGCGCCCAGGCAAAGCAATTCTCCATCAGCGTCAGCGCATGGTCGCCCAGCGCGCTGTCGAAGCTGCCGTAGTCGGCGCCGGCGAAATCCATGCGGTTGCCCGGCTCGTTGTAGAGATCCCAGAACAACACCCGCGGATCGGTGCGAAAGCTGCGCACCACGTCCCTGACGTAGGCTTCCAGCTCGGCGTCCTTGTCACCCGAAATCACCAGCGCACGGCCGGGCGAGGCCACGGCGCGGCTGTTGTGGACCCCCGGCACCGGGTCCGCCTGCGGACCCCAGACAGGCTCCGCCCCGCCGAAGCCGCAGTCGTCGAACAGGCAAGGCACGGTATCCAGCCCGTGATGGGCGGCGATCCCCATGACCCGGTCCAGCCGGTCCAGCAGCCCGTCGCGGTCGTGCAGCCAGCCGTGAAAGGGCAGATTGACGCGGATGGCGCTGAAGCCGATCCCTGCGGCCCAGCCGAGTTCGCGGTCGATCGTCGCCGGATCGAAGGTTTCGGGGTGCCACATCTCGATGAAATTGACGGCCGTCGAGGGCAGGAAATTGATCCCGCACACCCAGGGGCGGGCCGTCCACCAGTCTTTCGCGCGGGCTTCGCTCCAGCGGTCCATGTCGTATTCCGTTCCGTGAAGACAGACAGGCCCCGCCAAACCTGGGGCGGGGCCTGTCGCTGTTGCTATCAGCGGTCCAGCAAATCCTGGACTTCGAGTTCGGCATCCGAGAGCGCGGCCTCGACCGGCTTGTCGGTCAGCCAGATCGCCTGAAGCTCGCGGTTGAGCACGTCCTGAATGGCGCCGTAGCGCGGCGACGGCGGCGTGTCGCGGGCGATGGCCGCGGTTCCGGTGTATTCGTCGCGGTGGGGCAGCGCGTTGTAGGCATCGCTTTCGACAACGGACTTGCGCACTGCCATGTGCCCGGTGCGGGCCCAGTCGATGTTGTGGTCGTTGATGAAGGCCAGGACCTGCATCGCCGCATCCCGCGTGTCACCCTCCAGCGTCGAGGGGATCGCCCACATGTGGCTGTCGGCCCAGGTTGCCCCGGTGTCGAACAGGGTGGGAAAGTCGGCGGCATAGTAGTTGTCCAGCCCGACCTCTTCCTTGGCGGCCTCGGCATCGTAGAAATCCACGACCCAGGTCCCGTTGACCAGCACCGCCGCCTCGCCGTTGAGGAAGGACTGCTGGCTGTCCGCGTAGTTGAGCTGCGGATTGGCCAACCCGGCATCGAAGAGCTGGGTGATGGCGGTCACGGCATTGGCGCCCGCCTCGGTATCGATGGTGGCCGTGCCGTCCTCCGTGAAGATGTTCGCGTCCTGCTGCCACATCAACGCCAGCACCAGCCGCACCCCGATGGGGAACTGGGCAAAATCGGCGGCCAGGTAATCCTGTCCTGTGGCGTCCTTGACCATCTGGGCATGTTCCATCAGCTCCTCGGGTGAACTGGGCAGGACGGGCTCGCCATTCTCGACCAGCCCGGCCTCGGCCATCAGGTCCATGTTGACGTGCCAGAGGTTGGCGTGAAAATCCATCGGCACACCGTAGATGCCGCCCTCGTAGCTGACGGCCTCAAGCGCGTTCCCGGACCAGTCGGCCGGGTCGATACCCACGGCCTCGAGGTCGTCCGAGATCTCGGCCAGCGCGCCGATCCCGGCGAATTCGGGGATCCGGTGGCGGTGCATCACGAAGACATCCGGCGGGGTGCCGCCGGCAAAGGCCGCCTTGATCTGGTCATAGTAGTTGCCCCAGTCCGTCGGCAGCGTGTTGATCGTGACGCCGTCGATCTCGGCGCTGGCGGCGTTGATGATCGACTGGATGATGCAGGGTTCGCCGACACTGGTGGTGGTGTCGGTGCCGGCGTCCTCGCAGGCCCCGAAGAAGCGGGCCAGCGTCACCTCCTGCGCCGGGGCGGCGCTGGCGAATGTTGCGGCGGCCGCCGCGGTGAGTAGCACATGTTTCATTGGTTTCCTCCCTTTGATGTGCGGTTCAGCCCTTGGACCCGCCAGCGGTCATGGCTTGCACCACGTAGCGCTGGAAGATCAGGAACAGTATGACGACCGGAAGCGAGGCGATGACGCCCGAGGCCATGACACGGCCCAGCCCTTCCGATTGCGCGAAGTTGGATTGGATCGAGGCCAGCCCCAGCGTTATCGTGAAATACTCACGCTGCTGGGCGCTGACGAGCGGCCAGAGATAATCGTTCCATGCGTAAAGGAATGTCAGGATCGCCAGCGTCATCATCGCCGGGCGGGCCAGCGGCAGCATGATATACCAGAAGATGCGCAGCCAGCCGACACCGTCAAGGCGCGCGGCCTCCTCGATGTCGCGGGGGATCGCGCGGAAGAATTGCAGCATCAGGAAGACCCCGATGGGCACCGCCATGCGCGGCAGGATCAGCGCGTGATAGCTGTTGTGCCAGCCGAAATCGGCGAACATCGTGTAGAGCGGGATGAAGACGGCCTGTTCGGGCACCATGAGGCCCACGAGGCAGACCGCGATCACCGTCCGCTTGAAGGGAAAGTCCAGCCGGGCCAACGCGTATCCGGCCGTCGTGGACACAGCCAGCACCCCCAGGGTCATGCCCAGCGAAACGATCAGCGAATTCAGGAACCACCAGGGCGTCTGCCCGAACGTGAAGAGGTCGGCGTAGTTCTCTGCCGTGAAGGGGACCGGCACCAGCCCGAAGGCGGTGCTGGAGGTCGTGCGCGCCAGCACGTCGTTCGGCTGGAACGACAGGGACACCATCCACAGCGTCGGCACCAGCCAGATGAAGGCCGGAAGAGAGAGACCCAAGACAAGCCAGGAATAACCGCGGTTCATTCGTCCTTCTCCCGTCCGATGATGAACTGGACCACCGAGAAGGCCCCCATGATGACGAAAAGGAAGACCGCCATGGCGCTGGCCCGGCCCAGCTCGCTGTCGCGGAACCCGGTCTGGTAGATGTAACGAACCAGGACCTGAGTGGTGTCGTTGGGGCCACCCTGGGTCATCAGGTGCGATTGCCCGAAGACCTGGAAATGCAGGATGATCTGCAACACCACGACCAGCGTGATCGTGCGCCGCAGGTTCGGCAGCGTTATGAACCAGAAGGCGCGCGGGCCGCGGGCATTGTCCAGCGCCGCGGCCTCGTAGATTTCGGACGAAATGTCCTGCAACCCGGCCAGGAACAGGATCATGGCGATGCCCAGCGACCACCAGATCGTGGCGATCACGATGGCGGCCATGGCGAATTGCTGATCGGTCAGCCAGTTGATCGGCGTGCCGCCTGCCACCTCGGTGATATTGGCGATCAGGCCTTGGCGCGGCGAGAACATGATCTGCCAGATCAGTGTGACCACGGTGACGGACAGGACCTGCGACAGGAAGAACAGCGTCCGCAGGATGCCCATGGCACGGGTTTCACGGTTCATTCCGGCCGCCAGCAGCAGCGCCGAGATCGTCACTCCCGGCACGGTCAGCCCCACGAAGAGCATCGTGTTGCCGACGGTCGGCCAGAACCGGCGATCATACCACCGCCCCCCTTCACCGGGATGGAAACCGGGGAGGACAACCAAGAGCAGCGACACCACGCCCATGGCGATGGCGTTGAAGCGGCTCACGCGGCCCGTCCGGTGAAGGAAGGCGGTGAGGGCAAGGCCGATCAGCCCGAGGCCCTGCCACAGAGGGGCCGCGAAGCCCCATTCGATATTACTGCCCCACATGACGCGCTCGTAGTTGCGCAACCCGACGAAGTCCTTGGCATCGGGATTGAAGGCCACGGCCAGAAGGTTCCAGTCGTGCAGGCTGATCCAGACGCCGCGGAAGAACGGATAGACGAGAAACAACACATAGGTGGCCAGGAAAGGTATCAGAAGCAGCAGGGCCGCCTGCCTCTGGCTCAGTTGTCTGGGGCGTCGT
Source organism: Salibaculum sp. (assembly GCF_035270045.1). Lineage (NCBI taxonomy): Bacteria > Pseudomonadati > Pseudomonadota > Alphaproteobacteria > Rhodobacterales > Roseobacteraceae > Salibaculum > Salibaculum sp. The sequence continues at coordinate 35,973 of NZ_DATFIP010000079.1, read as the reverse complement.
TCGCGCATCGTCTCCTCCCCGATCCGAGTGCGATTCTCCTTGTGCTAAAAATATTAGCAATATTATTTAGCTAAAAGCAATCCCCAACGAAGAGGGGCGCGGGCCCTTGGCAAAAGACAAGAAAACCCGGATCACCATGAAGGACGTCGCGCTGCGCGCGGGCGTATCGCAATCGACAGTGTCCTTCGTGCTCAACGGGCTTGAAGACATGCGAATCAGCCGCGACACCCGCAAGCGAGTGATGGCCGCGGTCGAGGACCTTGGCTATCGCCCCCGCGGCGCGGGCCGCCCGCCCAAGTCCGCCGGCCGGGGCGTGATCGGTCTGATCATCGACGAGATCGCCACCAGCCCCTTTGCCGCCATCTCGATCGAAGGGGCCCAGGAAGAAGCCTGGAAGCACAATGTCCTGCTCGAGGTTGTCATGACCGGCAGCGATGCCGAATACGAGGCCGCGATGCTGCGCAAATGGGCCGGGGACAACGCGATGGGCGTTATCTACGGCTCGATCCTCACCCGGGCGCTGACCCCGCCAGAGGGCCTGGCACGGCATTCCGCCGTGCTGCTGAACTGCCACGATACCCGAGGACGGTACAGCTCGATCGTGCCTGCCGAGCGGCGCGGCGGCGAGGTGGCCACCGCCGCCCTGGTCGCGGAAGGGCACCGGCGCGTGGCCTTCATTTCCGGCGAACCCTGGATGGAGGCGTCGGATCAGCGCATGGAAGGCTACGAGCGCGCCCTGCGCGCCGCCGGCATCCCCGTCGATCCGTCCTTGATCGTCGAGGGCAACTTCCTGCCCTCGGGCGGGCGACGCGCGACGCTGGAACTCATGGCGCATGACCGCCGCCCCGACGCGATCTTCTGTGCCAACGACCTGATGGCGGTCGGCTGCTACGAGGCGCTCAAGGAACTTGGCGAACGCCCGGGAGAGACCATCGCCGTCATGGGCTACGACGACCAGGAGATTGCCCAGCACTTGTCACCGCCGCTTTCGACCGTGCTCCTGCCCCACCGGGAAATGGGCCAATGGTGCGTCGAGACCCTGATGTCGGGCCACGACGCGCCCGTTTCGGACCGGATGGAATGCCCCCTGATCCTGCGCGGTTCTCACGCGGGCTAGGCGCGGAAATGCCGAGACGGCGCAGTGCAGCCGCCGGAAAGGGGGCTCTAGCAGCCGCGCCCGAGGATCAGAACGAACCTGTCGCCCACATGGCCGTATCCGAATTCGCGCGCGTCGCGTAGCAGGATGTTTCGGCGGTGGCCGGGCGAGGTCATCCAGTTCGCGATGACCTGGGCATCGCTCATGGGACCGAAGGCGATGTTCTCGGCCCTTGGGCAGTCATAGCCAGCGGCGCGGGCACGCTGGCCAAAGCTGCTGCCCGCGGGGCCGGTGTGCGAGAAATGCCCGGTCCGTGCCATGAGGGCGGCATAGTCGCGCGCCGCCGTGCTCAGGCGCAGGTCCTCGGCCAGCGGGGCACGGCCGTTCTCGGCCCGGAGCCGGTTGAGCGTCGCCGCCACGTCCGTCGGCCCGGACGTTTCCGCCGGGGCGCTGATCGTGATGGGGATCACATTGTCAGAGGTCGTGGTCGCGGTCATGGTCGTCGTCGTGCATCCGGCCAGCAAGGCGGCGGCGACCAGTGCAAATGCCATTTTCATGTGCCGGGGCCATCCCGTTCTGGAAATCACTGCATCAAATCTTGCACCAGTTCGGCCTGCCTGGCAACTGCGGCGGGAAGATCCAGGCTGACCAAGGCCCCGCTGGCCACGACCCTGCGCCCCTCTACCAGCAGGTCGCGCACGCGGGTCGGCCCGGCCAGCAGCAGCGCGGCCTTGTCCCAACTGCCCGCCGACTCGACCCGCGAGACATCCCAGATGGCGATATCGGCGCGCTTGCCCGGTGCCAGCCGCCCGCAGTCGAACCGGCCCAGCACATCGGCTCCGCCGCGCGTCGCGATTTCCAGCGCCTCGCGGGCACTCATGGCGTCGGCCCCCTGCGCAACACGTTGCAACAGCATCGCCTGGCGCGCCTCGGCCACCATGTTGCCGGCATCGTTGCTGGCCGACCCATCCACGCCCAGCCCGACCGGCACACCGGCGTCGCGCAAGGCCCGCACCGGCGCGATCCCCGATCCCAACCGGCAGTTGGAACAAGGGCAATGGGCCACGCCAGTCCGGGTTTTTGCAAAAAGGTCAATCTCCTGGTGGTCGAGCTTCACGCAGTGGGCGTGCCAGACATCCGGGCCGGTCCAGCCCAGGTCCTCGGCATACTGGCCCGGGCGGCAGCCGAACATCTGCTGGCTGTAGGCGATATCCTCGGCGTTCTCGGCAAGGTGGGTGTGCAGCATCACCCCCTTGTCGCGGGCCAGGATGGCGGCCTCCCGCATCAGGTCGCGGCTGACGGAAAACGGCGAACAGGGCGCCACGCCGACCCGGCACATGGCGCCTTCGGCGGCATCGTGATGGGCGTCGATGACGCGAATGCAGTCCTCCAGGACCGCCGCCTCGCTCTCGACAAGCGCATCGGGCGGCAGGCCGCCATCGCTTTCGCCGATGCTCATGGCGCCCCGGGTCGGGTGAAAACGCAGGCCCACCTCGGCGGCGGCGGCAATGGTATCGTCCAGACGCGCACCATTGGGGAAAAGATAAAGGTGGTCCGAGGTCAGCGTGCAGCCCGACAGTGCCAGTTCCGCCAACCCGATCCGGGCCGAGGTGAACATCTCCTCGGGACCGAAGCGGGCCCATATGGGGTAAAGCGTCTGGAGCCATCCGAACAGCAGCGCGTCCTGCCCGCCGGGCACCGCGCGGGTCAGCGTCTGGAAAAGGTGGTGATGGGTGTTCACCAGGCCGGGCGTGACCAGGCAGCCACCCGCCTCGATCACCTGCGCCTCCGGGGCGTCGATCCCCTGCCCCAGGCGTGCGATGACACCGTCGCGGACCAGGATATCAGCCCCGGACATCTCCTGCCGGGCATCGTCCATCGTCAGGACAGCCTCGGCGTTGCGGATCAGGATTTCGGCCATTTCGGTGTCCTTTCAGCCACCCCTTCGGTGGATGAAAGACGCCGCCAGAAGGGGGAAGGACGCGGCCGCCGCGACAACGTAGCGCAGGGTGCGACAGGGGCCAAGCCCCGTCACCCGCCCGACAGGATCTCCAGCGCCGCGGCGTGCAACTCGGGCGTGGCGGCGGCCAGGGCGTTGCCGCCCTCGTGGACCTTGCCGCCCTGCCAGTCGGTCACGATCCCGCCCGCGGCCTCGATCACCGCGATGGGCGCGGCAATGTCGTAAGAGGACAGGCCGGCCTCGATCACCAGGTCAATCTGACCAGCGGCGAGAAGGGCATAAGCGTAGCAGTCCAGCCCGTAGCGCGTCAGCTTGCAGCGCCGGGCCACGGCGTGAAAGGCGGCCCCCTCGGCCTCGCTGCCGACCTCTGGAAAGGTGGTGAAAATCGTCGCGTCGGCCAGCAAGCGCGTGGGCTTGGTGCGCAGCGGCGCGGTGCCCAGCGGCCCGGTCATCGCGGCCAGCCCAGCCCCGCCTTCGAAGCGTTCCCCGATGTAGGGCTGGTCGATCAGACCCATGATGGGGCCTTCGGTGCCGTTGACCGCGATCAGGACCCCCCAGGTCGGCGTGCCCGAGATATACGCGCGCGTGCCGTCGATCGGGTCCAGCACCCAGGTCAGGCCGGTGGTGCCGGCTTTCGCACCGTATTCCTCGCCCAGGATCGCATCGTCCGGGCGGCGCTCGGCCAGGACCGCGCACATGGCGCGCTCGGCGGCCCGGTCGCCCTCGGTCACAGGATCGAAGCCGCCCACGAGCTTGTTGTCGCTGGCCACGCCGATACGGAAATGGCGCAGCGTTTCGACCCGCGCCGCATCGGCCATCGCCCGGGCGCAGGCCCATAGTTGCTCGATCTCGGATGCTTCCAGTTGCATGTGCCCCCGCCCGCCTGTCTGCACGCGGGCCTAACGGGACCCCGGCCGGCCGGTCAAGTCAAACCGGCCCCGGCCGGCGATGCGCCCTCAGGCCGCGTCGCTGAGGACCCGCGCCAGGTCGAAGAGGCGTCGGCGCTGGTTCTCGGGGATGGCGTAGTAAGACCGCAGCAGGTCCAGCGCCTCCTTGTCGGCAAGCACGTCGCCGGGCAGGCCGGTTGCCCCGGGCATGTCGTTCAGGTCGCCGTCGTAGCCCTCGAAGAAGAAGGCGATGTCGACCCCAAGTGCATGGGCGATGTCCCACAGCCGCGAGGCGCTGACACGGTTCATGCCGGTCTCGTATTTCTGGATCTGCTGGAACTTGATCCCGACCTTGTCGGCCAGGTTCTGCTGGGTGGTGCCGGTCATCCAGCGGCGATGCCGGATTCGCTTGCCTACATGCACGTCAACGGGGTGCTTCATCGTCTTGTCCTTGTTACCTTGGTGCGGACCACGGGCGCTGCCTGCGCCGGGACCACCAGGTGTGATCCCCTTCAGGCAAGACGCGGCACCCTTCGATCCGCATGTGATGGAGACGAAGAAGCCCGTGCCGCCCTGAACACGCAAGGGTTGCATCCCCAACCCTGCCCTTAAAGACAGGTCGGACCGCCCCACTGCCTATACTTAAGTATAGCTCTCTGTTTCACATGGGCATTTTTGTGCGCCATGTTGGCCTGACCCGCGCCGCACTCTAGGCTGCCCGGGCCACGATTCCCGCGCGAAAGGCTCATCATGCACGCATTCCGAGTGACCGGCTTCGACGCGCCGCCGCAGATACGGACCATGGCGACGCCTTCGCCCGGCCCGGGAGAGGTGCTTCTGGACATCGCCGCCTGCGGCCTGAATTTCGCCGACATTCTGATGGCGCAGGGAAAATACCAGGACACACCCGACCCGCCCTTCACGCTTGGGATGGAAGTCTGCGGCACCGTGCGCGCCCATGGCGACGGGGTCCGCGCCCCGGCCGTCGGCACCCGGGTCGTGGTCTTCGGCGGCCAGGGCGGGCTGGCCGAACAGGGCGTGTTTCAGGCCGCGCTGTGCCGTCCCGTGCCCGCTGCGATGCCGTCCGAACAGGCCGCCGGGTTCCAGGTTGCCTACGGCACCTCGCACCTGGCCCTGACCCGCCGGGCGCGCCTGCAACCGGGCGAAACCCTCCTGGTGCTGGGTGCGGCCGGGGGAGTCGGGCTGGCGGCGGTCGAGATCGGCAAGGCGATGGGCGCGCGGGTCGTCGCCGTGGCGCGCGGGGCCGATAAGCTGCAAACCGCGCGCAGGGCCGGGGCCGATCACCTGATCGACGCTGGCGACGACGTGACCGCGCGGGTCAAGGCCCTCGGCGGGGCAGACGTGGTCTATGACCCGGTGGGTGGAAGCGCCTTCACGGCGGCGTTGAAGGCCACCAACCGCGAGGGGCGGATCATCGCCATCGGCTTTGCCAGCGGGGATGTACCGCAGGTTCCGGCCAACCGTCTGCTGGTCAAGAACATCGACGTGATCGGCTTCTACTGGGGCGGCTACCTTGCCTTCGCGCCCGAGGCCCTGACCGACAGCCTGGCCGACCTCATGGGCTGGTATGCCGACGGGCGCCTGCGACCCCACGTCAGCCACGTGCTGCCGCTGGAGCGCGCGGCCGACGGGCTGGCGCTTATCCGGTCGCGGCGATCGACCGGGAAGGTCGTGATTGTGCCTGAACCTGCATGAGCGCGCCGTAGGCATCGCGCAGGTAGCCGGCCAGCGCCTGTTCCACCTCGCCGAGCCCGGCGGGGCCGCGATACAGGTTGATGCAGTAGGTCTTGAGGTCAGGCAGAGCGCCGCCGTGGTCGACCGGTTCGGTGCCCTGAACCCAGAACCCCGACAGCATGGCATGAACGGCCAGGTCGGCGCTGACCGTGGCCTCGACCGTCCGTGTCGAGCCGGTCTCGACACGCATCAGCCACGGGATACCTGCGGCATCGAGGCGCCGCTGGACACTGGGCCGAAAGATACACTGGGTCTCAAGGGCGATTGGCAGGGGGCGTTCCTTCCAGGCCCGTCCACCGGGTGCTCCGACCCAGACCAGGGGCACCTCTGCCAGCGTCTCGCCCCCCGGGCCGCAGCCTTCTTCGGTGGTCACGATCATGTCCACTTCGCCGCGATCGAACTGTTGCAGCAGCGCGCGCGTGTTCGAGGACAGGAAATTCACCCGCATCCGGGGGAAATCCGCCGCAAACCGCTTCAGGACCTGCGGGATGTAGCCCGGAACGATGTCATGGGGCACGCCCAGCGTGATCTCGCCCTCGTAGTCAGAAGCCGTCAGCCGCCCCACCGCCTCGTCGTTCAGCGCCAGCATCCGCCGGGCGTAGCTGAGAAGCTGCTCGCCCTCGCCGGTCAGGGCGATCTGGCGCGCCGAACGATCCAGCAGGCGCAGGCCGAGCCCCTCTTCCAGCCGCTTGAGCTGCATCGAGACCGCCGACTGGGTCAGATGCAACACGCCGGCGGCGCGGGTCACGCCGCCCGAATCCGCCACGGTCACGAAAGAGCGCAGGGCGGTGAGGTCCAGGTTCCGGGGCATATCACGTTCCGTTATGTATTATCGGTCAATCATTCATTTCAAACATGACGCGACTCGCGGCATATATCAACCACACTGATTCATACTGCACTATACATCACGAAAGGACGTGTCATGGCGACCCTGTCCCACGTCACAACCCACCCCTCGGCCGCGCCGCGCGGCCCTGTTTTGCCACTTGCGAGCATGGTCGCGGTTTGGCGCCAGCGTCGTGCGCTGGCCGCGCTTGATCCCGCGCGGCTGTCCGACCTGGGCCTGACAGAGGCCGAGGTGCTGCGCGAATCCAGCCGCCCGGCCTGGGACCTGCCGCGCTGATCGCAGGGCCATCGCCGCAGTTCCTGACAGAAACACTGCGTTCCGACGCCGGTTTCCCTTGAAAAGCGCCCTCCCAGCACCGATATTCATGGTGAAAGCTCGCGCCAAACCGGTGAACGGGCTCTCGGGTTGAACCGTTGGAGGAAACGAATGGCTGACTATCAGACTGTCCGCGCCGGCGCTGGTGTCCGGACGGCGGAGATCGATAAGGGCCTGCGCGCCCACATGAACAAGGTCTACGGCACCATGTCCGTGGGCATGCTCATCACCTTTGCCGCCGCATGGGCGATCTCGGGGCTGGCGGTCACGACCGACCCGTCCCAAGCCGCCGCGCAGATGCAAAACGGCACGCTGCTGACCGGGCTCGGGTCCGCGATATACGCGTCGCCGCTGCGGTGGGTCATCATGCTTGCGCCGCTGGCCTTTGTCTTCGGCTTTTCGGCCATGATCAACCGCATGTCCGCGGCCACGGCGCAACTGGTCTTTTATGCCTTCGCGCTGACCATGGGCGTCTCGATCAGTTCGATCTTCCTGGTCTTCACCGGCTATTCCATCATTCAGGTCTTCCTGATCACCTCGATCGCTTTCGCCGGGCTCAGCCTTTGGGGCTACACCACGCAGAAGGACATCTCGGGGTGGGGTTCGTTCCTCATCATGGGCGTGATCGGCCTCATCGGGGCGATGATCGTCAACCTGATCTGGCCGATGCCGGGCCTGTCCCTCGCCATCTCGATCATTGGCGTGCTGATCTTCGCGGGCCTGACCGCCTATGACACGCAGAACATCAAGAACACCTACATCGCCCATGCCGCGCAGGGCGACCAGGAATGGTTGGGCAAGGCTGCCATCATGGGTGCGCTGAGCCTCTACCTGGACTTCATCAACATGTTCATGTTCCTGTTGCAACTGATGGGCGGGCGCGAATAGCCGCCGGTCCGACGCAACGTCCAGGGGCCGTCCTTCGGGGCGGCCCTTTTCATTTCTGCCCAAGGTATCTTAGCCTTCCGCCATGACCGATCTGCCCGTCACCTCTGCCGCAGCCCTGCTGAACGGGGCGCTTCTGCTGGCGCTGACGGCGCGCGTGATCTTCCATCGGCGGCGCAACGGCATCGTGCTGGGCGACAATGGCGACAGGGTGCTGACCAAGGCCATTCGAGGCCAGGCCAATGCCGCCGAACAGGTTCCCGTCGCCCTGATCCTTTGTGCGCTGGCCGAGCTTCAGGCCGCGCCCGCCGCGCCACTGGCGGCCACGGCCGCCCTCTTCACGCTGGGCCGCTACATGCACGGGGCCTATTTTGCCCTGCACGGTCTGCACTGGCGGCTGCGGTTCTGGGGCATGCTGGCCACGCTGATCGCCCAGGGTCTGTTCCTGGTCCTTGTCGGGCTCTCTGTGCTCTGAAGAAGGCTGGACCGGGGCCAAGGGGTTCGGGCCCGGTCGTGCCATGTCGCCTACCCGCCATAGGTCCGTTCGGTGATCTCGGTTTCCGCGAGGGCCGCGCTGCAGGCCGAAAGGAAGGTCGCCTCGGCATCGGACTGGCTGCGGGCGGGGTTGTTGATCAGGTAGATGTTGACGAGCGGCAGATCGTCATGCGGCGGCAGCTGGCGCAAACGGCCGGCCGCGACATCCTGTTTCGCAACGTGAAGGGGCAGCGCTCCGATGCCGATGTTGGCCGTGATCATGCGCCGTATCTCGTTGAGACTGGCCGAAACGCCCCGCCAGCTGTTGGCCAGGCCCAGTTGCGCGCGCAACCGCGATATGGCCTCCAACGGGCGGCCCTCGGCCTCGGTCTGGAAGGCCACGAAGGATTCGCCCGCGAGGTCCTCGGGCGTGATGGTTTCAGCCGCGAACAAGGGATGGCGGGTGCCGCAGTAAAGCCCGAAGTATTCCCGGTAGAGGATTCGGGCATCGAGGTTCTGGGGAACCTTCGACAAAAGGCATATTCCGAAACTGGCCCGATTCTGTGATATCATCGTAGCTATGTCGTCGCTCTCGGTCACCGAGAAGGAATAGGTGACATGCGGGTGCGCCTTGCAGAACCCGTTCAGGATCTCGTCGAAATGTTCCGACGCGACGGAGCTGGCGATCGCGAAGGACAGATGCCCGCGCAACTCGGCCATGTCGACGTCGAGAAGCGAGGGAAGCTGCGAAATCGACCCGAATATCTTGGCGCACTCGGTATAGAGCGCCTCGCCGGGCCGGGTGATCGTGAACTCGTTCGGCTTGCGGATGATCAGTTTCTTGCCAGTGGCCTTCTCCAGCCGCTTGAGGGCCGCGGAGACGGTCGGTTGCTTAAGACCCAGGAAATCCGCGGCCTTCGAGATGCCGCGCTGTTCGACGACGACCATGAAGGTCCTCAGCAGGTTCCAGTCGAGGTTCCAGGGAAATCTCTGGTGTTGCGGCAGGCCCATAGATAATCTCTATATTCACGGTAGCTCATATTTATTTGCGCGATGTGGCTTGGCATGCAACTCTTTTTCGCAGAGCGGGGCAAATCCGCCTGATCCGCCCGGGCGCCCGGGCGCCCGTACGAACCCAACATGGAGACCGAAATGAATTCTCGCCGCATGATCCTCAAGACCGCAGTCGTTGCCGCTGGCCTTGCTGCAACCGGCCTGACCGCCGCCTCGGCCGACGAACTGGAAACCCTCAAGGAAGAGGGCGTCATCCGCATCGCGATGTCCGGGGCCTATCCTCCGTTCAACTTCGTCAACGACCAGAACGAGGTCGTGGGCTTCGACCCGGCCATCGGCGCTGAGATCGCCGACCGCATGGGCCTGGAAGCAGAGATCGTCACCACCGCCTGGGACGGGATCATCGGCGGCCTTCTGGCCAACAAGTATGACGCCATCGTCGGGTCCATGACCATCACCGAGGAGCGCGACGAAGTTGTCGATTTCGTCGGACCCTACTATTCCGACAAGCGCGCCATCTTCTCCAACCCCGGCGCGGGCATCGACAGCCTGGAGGACCTTGAAGGCGTCAAGGTCGGCCTGACCCTGGGCGAGACCCACGAGGAATGGGCCCGCGAGCGCGGTTACGACATCAACACCTACAAGGGCCTGCCCGAGCTTCTGCTCGAATTGGAGAACGGCCGTGTCGACGCCATCGTCAACGATTCCATCGCCGCGATCCTCGCCATGACGGCCAAGGGTCAGGAGTACGAGATGTTCGCCGATCCGACCACCGAACCCTTCGGGGCCGGGATCGCCATCCGTGAGGGCAACCCCGATCTGGCCGCCGAGATGCAGGCGGCGCTGGATTCCATGATGGAAGACGGAACGTATCTTGAAATCGCCGAAGAGTGGATCGGCGACGACATCCGCTGAACCAGCCGGCCCCCGGCGCCTTTGCGGCGGGGGCCTTTCTGACCTGTTCGGCCCGGCATTCGCATGTCGGACCATGACCGGGTGAGGGCCTTTTCCCGAGTGCCGGCGCGACGCGCCCGGCCGGCCGGACCATCAAAGGGGGCGTGACATGGACATCGACCTGATGATGCGGGTCTATCCGTTCTTCCTGGCAGCGGCCTGGACGACCATCCAGCTTTCGGTTCTGACCGCGCTGCTGGGGTTGACCATGGGGGCGCTTGGGGCCTCGGCCCGGTTGTCTCGGTTTGCGCTGTTGCGGTTCATCGGCGCGGCCTATGTCAGCCTGTTCCGCGGCACGCCCGCGCTTATCCAATTGTTTATCCTGTATTTCGGCGGCCCGCAGATCGGCATCCAGCTGGACGCCTTCGAGGCAGGTGTCATCGGGCTGGGGATCAATGCCGGCGCCTACATGACCGAAACCATCCGCGGCGCCATCATCTCGATCGACAAGGGCCAGCGCGAGGCGGCCCGCACGCTGGGCCTGAGCCAGTGGCAGGCCACCTACAAAGTCGTGCTGCCGCAGGCCGCGCGGCTGATGGTGCGCCCGCTGGGTGTCAACCTGAACATGCTGATCAAGGCCACGGCCCTGGTTGCTGCGATTTCCGTGGTGGAACTGACCTATACCGCGCAGCGCTACATCGGATCGACCTACAAACCCTTCGAGATGTTCCTGCTGGCGGGCGTTCTTTACATGATCATCATCTATGCGACCGGCCGCGCCGTGGCCTGGCTGGATCGCCGGGTGCAGATAACATGATGGGGAAGGACTAGAGTCATGGGCCTCGATTTCACGGTCGTTCCCGGCCATCTTGACATCATCCTGCTGGGTTGCGCCTGGACCATCGGCATCGCGCTGGCTGCCGCGCTGCTCAGCTTCTTCGGCGGCATCGTCTTCGCGGTCATCGCGCTTTACGCCCCCTGGATCATCCGCCAGCCCTTTCGGTTGCTGGAATGGGTCTTCATGGGCACGCCCCTGCTGTTGCAATTGTTCCTGATCTACTTCGGGCTGGTGCAGATCGGGATTGATCTGCCCGCCTTCGTGGCGGGGATCATCGGGCTGGGGCTGCACTTCGCCGTCTACAATTCCGAACTGATCCAGACCGCGATCCTGTCGGTGGACAAGGGCCAGATGGAGGCCGCGCGCACCGTCGGCCTGAGCCGCGGGCAGGCCCTGCGCAAGGTGGTTATCCCGCAGGCGGTGCGCGACGTGATCCCGCCCATCGGCAACAACATGATCGCCCTGCTCAAGGACAGCGCGCTGGTCTCGGTGATCGGGGTGAGCGAGCTGACGCTTTCCGCCCAGCGGGCCATCGGCGCGACCTACCGGCCCTTCGAGTTCTACCTTGTCGCGGCCCTGTTCTACTACGTCATCAACCTTGGCATGGAAGCTGTGCAGCGCCGGATCGAACGCCGCATCGCCATCTCTCGCTGATCCAGGAGACCGACCATGAGCGACAAGAGCCATTTCGTCGAGATTCGCCACGCCCAGAAGTCCTATGGGCCGCTCGAAGTTCTCAAGGACATCAGCCTGAACGTGGAACGCGGCCAGATCGTGGCCATCATCGGCCCCTCGGGATCGGGCAAGTCCACCCTGCTGCGGGCGATCAATGAACTGGATTCCCTGACCGGGGGCGAAGTCTGGCTGGACGGTGTGCAGGTCAACAAGGACATGCCGCACCGCCAGTACGAAAAGCACATCAACCAGATGCGTCAGCACATCGGGATGGTATTCCAGCACTTCAACCTGTTCCCGCACATGACCGCGCGCGAGAACGTGACCATGGCACCCATGCTGCTCAAGGGCCTGTCCAAGACCGAGGCCGATACCCTGGCCGAGGAGCAACTCGACAAGGTCGGGATGCTCGACCGGATCGACTATTATCCCTCGCGCCTGTCAGGCGGCCAGAAACAGCGCGTGGCCATCGCCCGCGCCCTGGCCATGAAGCCCAAGCTGATGCTGTTTGACGAGGCGACCTCGGCGCTCGACCCCGAACTGGTGGACGAGGTCAACATGGTCATGAAGACGCTGGCCGAGGAACACATGACCATGATCATCGTCACCCACGAGATGGATTTCGCCGCCTCGGTCTGTGACCGGGTCCTGTTCATGGACCAGGGTGTGGTGGTCGAGGAAGGTCCTCCCAGCGTCGTCTTCAAGAATCCCACCAAGGACCGCACCCGCGAATTTCTGCGCAAGCACCTGGCGGGGGCAAATTGACCGACGCCGCCTCCTACCTGTTCTACCAGTCGCGCAACCCCCGCCCCTTCCTCGACCGGGGCGAGGGAATCTACCTGTTCGACGAGACCGGCAAGCGCTACATCGACGGGTCCTCGGGCGCGATGGTGTCCAACATCGGTCATTCCAACCCGCGTGTGCTCGCCAGGATGAAGGCGCAGATGGACAAGGCGACCTTCGGCTACCGCCTGCATTTCCGCACCCATCCCTCCGAGGACCTGGCCGCCAAGACCGTGGACATGACGCCCGAGGGACTGGACCGGGTGTTCTTCGTCTCTGGCGGGTCCGAGGCCGTGGAAAGCGCGGTGAAACTGGCCCGGCAATACGCGCTGACCCAGGGCCAGGGCGCGCGGCACAAGGTGATCTCGCGCTTTCCGTCCTATCACGGCTGCACCTTCGGCGCGCTGGACCTGACCGGCTATGCCCCGCTGCGCGACCCCTTCGCGCCGATGCTGGAGGGCATGCCGAAGATCCCCGCACCCATGACATACCTCGACCGCGACAACCTGACCGAGGACCAGCGGGGCCTGAAATACGCCGAGCTTCTGCGCGACAAGATCATCGCCGAAGGCCCCGACACTGTTCTGGCCTTCCTGATGGAACCTGTCGGCGGCGCCTCGACGGGCGCACTGGTGGCACCCGACAGCTATTACTCCCGCGTGCGCGAGATCTGCGACGAATTCGGCGTCTTGCTGATCCATGACGAGGTCATGACCGGGGCGGGCCGGACGGGGCGGTTCCTGGCTTCGGAACACTGGGGCGTCACGCCGGATATCGTGGCGCTGTCCAAGGGGTTCGGCGCGGGATATGCGCCGCTCGGTGCCATCGTCGCCGGGGCACGGCTGGTCGAACCCGTGCTGGACGCGGGGGGGTTCCTGCATGGGTTCACCTACGCGGGCAACCCGCTTGCCTGTTCGGCCGGCTTGGCGGTGCTGGAAGAACTGGAAGACCAGGATCTGATCGGCAACGCGGCCCGCATGGGTGATGTGCTGATAACCGAGTTGCGCGCGCTGATGGACCGCTACCCCTTCATCGGAGACGTGCGCGGCAAGGGCCTGCTGACCGCTTTCGAATTCGTGGCCGACCGCGCGACGATGGAGCCGTTGGTGCCGTCCCTCAACGCCCATGAACGATTGGTCGAGTTGGCCTATCAACGCGGGCTGATCATCTATTCCCGCCGCACGCGCGGCGGCACATCGGGCGATCATTTCCTGGTCGCCCCGCCTTTGATCATCACCGGGCCCCAGATCGGCGAGATGATGACGATCCTGCGCGATGCACTGGATGCCTTCGCGCAGGAGGTCGGCCTGCCGGTGGAGCGCGCGGCATGAGGCTTCCCGACAAGACCGCCGCGATGGACGAGGCAATTGCCGGAATCAAGGACGGCGACACCGTCATGGTGGGCGGCTTCGGCGTGCCGGGCACGCCCATGACCCTGATCCATGCGCTGGTCGATCATGGCGCGCGGGACCTGACGCTGGTCAAGAACGACGCGAACGAGCCGGGCATGGGCATCGACCACCTGCTGCAATCGGGCCAGGTCGCGCGGCTGATCACCACGCACCTGGGGCTGAACAACCATGCCATCGAGCTGATGAACGCCGGCGCGCTGACGGTCGAGTTCAATGCGCAGGGCATCCTCGCGGAACGCATCCGCGCGGGCGGCGCGGGGCTGGGCGCGGTGCTCAGCGATATCGGGATCGACACCGAGCTGGCGGCAGGCAAACAGGTGGTCGAGATGGGCGGCAAAACCTGGCTCGTGGAACCCGCGCTGCGCGCCGATGCCGCCCTGATCCACGCGGATCGCGGCGATCCTTTCGGCAACCTTGCCTATGTCGCAACGGCACAGAATTTCAACCCGCTCATGGCCATGGCCGCCGCGCGCGTGATCGCCGAGGCCGAAACGGTCCTGCCGCTGGGCCAGCTGGGTGCGAACCAGGTCCACACCCCCGGCGTCTTCGTCGATCACGTCGTGGCCCTGGGGGATCTGTCCGAGGAATATGCCGTTGTCCGACGCTAGGGATCGTATTGTGGCCCGCGCCGCGCGCGAGATCACGCCGGGCATGGTGGTCAACCTCGGGATCGGCCTGCCAACCAGGGTGGTCGATCACCTGTCCGCGGATTTCCCGGTCTGCCTTCACACGGAAAACGGCCTGACGGGCATCGGCCCGGCCAAGGGCCAGGACAGCGCCGACCGCAACCTGATCGACGCCGGCGGGGCCTATGTCTCGACCGTGCCGGGATCGGCCTGTTTCGACAGCGCCACCAGTTTCGCCATCGTCCGGTCCGGGCGGCTGGACCTGACCATGCTGGGTGCCTTCGAGGTCAGCGCCACGGGCGACCTGGCCAACTGGAAAATACCCGGCAAGTTCAGCCCCGGCGCGGGCGGCGGGATCGAACTGGCGCAAAAGGCGCGGCGCGTCGTGGTCGTGACCACCCATTGCGACCGGGCCGGGAATCCCAAGCTGAAACAGGCCTGTGCCCTGCCCCTGACCGCGCGGGGCTGCGTGGCGCGGATCTTCACCGACATGGCTGTTATCGACGTGACCGGGGAAGGCTTTGCCCTGCTCGAAACCGCCGAAGGGATCAGCGTCACGGAGGTGGCCGAGGCCACGGGCGCGCCGCTGGCCCTGCCCGACAGCCCCGTTCCGACCTTCTGAGGCCCCATGAGCGTTGACCTGAAAACCCGCCTGTGCGCCGCCGTGGATGCCGCCTTCGACCGGCAGGTCGACTTCCTGTCCGAGCTGACCTCGCACCCCTCTACCCGGGGCAACGAAAGATCTGCGCAGGATTTCATGGCTCGCGAACTGGGCGCGCGAGGCTACGAGATCGACCGCTGGCAAATCGACCTTGCCGAGATCCGGCACCTGCCCGGATTCTCGCCCGTGCTTGGCCCCTACGAAGACGCGGTCAACGTGGTGGGCACCCACCGCGCCCGCACCGGCCGCGGCCGATCGCTGATCTTGAACGGCCATATCGACGTTGTGCCCGCCGGGCCCGCGGACATGTGGAACAGTCCACCCTTTGAACCTCGGGTCGCGGATGGCTGGCTCTACGGGCGCGGGGGCGGCGACATGAAGGCGGGCCTGACCTCGAACCTGTTCGCGTTGGATGCGCTGGCGGCCTGCGGCCTGGCCCCCGCGGGCGACGTGTTCTACCAGTCAGTCGTGGAAGAGGAATGCACGGGCAACGGTGCGCTGGCCTGCCTGGCCCGTGGCTACACCGCCGATGCGGCCCTGATCCCCGAACCCTTTGCCGAAAAACTGGTCATGGCGCAACTGGGTGTGATCTGGTTCCAGGTGCACCTCAAGGGGCTGCCGACCCACGTGGCCTATGCCGGCACCGGGTCGAACGCGATCGAGGCGGCAATCCCGCTCATCCAGGCCCTGCACGAGATGGAACACCGCTGGAACGCCGCCGGACACCGCCCGGCGGACTACGCCCACATGGACCACGCCCTGAACCTCAATGTAGGCCGCATCGAAGGCGGCGACTGGACCAGTTCCGTGCCCGCATGGTGCGTCTTCGACGTGCGCATGGGGCTCTTCCCCGGCCAATCCATCGACGCGGCCAAGTCCGAGATCGAACAGGTGATCCTGAAGGCCGCGCAAGGCAACGCCTTCCTGCGCGATTCCCTGCCACAGATCGTCTACCACGGCTTCCACGCCGAGGGTTACGCGCTGTCGCAGGATGGGTCGGCCCGCGCGGCCGATGCGATCTCGGCGCTGGACCGGGCGCATCACGACATCACCGGCGACACGCTGACCCGTACGGCGATTACCGCAACCACCGACGCACGGTTCTTCGGGCTTTACGCGGACACGCCCGCGCTGGTCTACGGGCCGCGCGCCGAGGCCATCCACGGCTTCAACGAACGTGTCGACCTGGACAGCCTGCGCCGCGTCACCAAGGCCACTGCCATGTTCATCGCCGACTGGTGCGGCACGCAAGAGGTATAGCACATGCGCGACGCCGTCATCGTTTCCACCGCCCGGACGCCCATAGCCAAGGCCTATCGCGGGGCGTTCAACACCCTCACCGCGCCCAGCCTGGCCGCGCCGGCGGTCACGGCCGCCCTTTCGCGGGCGGGACTGACCGGGGACGAGGTCGAGGACGCCGTGTTCGGATCGGCCCTGACACAGGGCACGTCCGGCGTGAACGTCGCCCGCCACATCGCACAGGCCGCCGGACTGCCCGACAGCGTGGCCGGGGCCACCGTGGACCGGCAATGTGCCTCGGGTCTCAACGCGATCGCCGTGGCGTCGCACATGGTGGGCTGCGAAGGAGTGGGCGTGGCGCTGGCCGGGGGGCTGGACTCCATCTCTCTGGTCCAGAACAACCACTGGAACGGGCACCGCTACCGCGACCCATCCGTTTCCGACCGCTACTACCTGAACATGCTCGACACCGCCGAAATCGTCGCCGCGCGCTACGGCGTGACCCGCGCCGTGCAGGACGCCTATGCCCTGCAAAGCCAGCAGCGCACGGCGCAGGCGCAGGAAGCCGGGCGTTTCGCCGACGAGATCGTGCCGGTCGAGGCGGTGAAACAGGTGACCGACAAGGCCACCGGCGAGACCCGCGAAGAAGCCGTGCGGCTGGATCAAGACGAGTGCAACCGTCCCGGCACCACTGCCGCGGGGCTGGCCGCGCTGGCCCCCGTGCAGGGCGATGGCAAGACCGTCACCGCCGGAAATGCCAGCCAGCTGTCCGACGGCGCCGCCGCGCTGGTGGTGATGGAGGCCGCCGAGGCCGCCCGGTGCGGCCTGTCGCCGCTTGGGGCGCTGCGCGGATTCGCGGTTGCCGGTGTCGCCCCGGATGAAATGGGGATCGGCCCGGTGGTCGCCATTCCCAGGCTTCTGGCACGCGCGGGCCTGGCCATTGAGGATATCGACCTGTGGGAAATCAACGAGGCCTTCGCCGCGCAACTGGTCCATTGCCGTGACGCGCTGCAAATCCCCGACGACAAACTCAACGTGAACGGCGGTGCGATCGCCATAGGCCACCCCTATGGCATGTCGGGCGCGCGCATGGCAGGGCATGTCCTGCTGGAAGGCCGTCGCCGGGGCGCGAAATGGGCGGTCGTGTCCATGTGCGTTGGCGGTGGGCAGGGCGCCGCGGGCCTCTTCGAGGTTTTCTGAGGAGGAGATCATGCAGCCGCTTACCCACGATCACATCGCCCAACTGACCGCGCTGCGGCACGAGTTGCATCGCCACCCCGAGGTATCGGGACAGGAACGCGCGACCGCAGAGCGCATCACCTCGGAGCTGAAGGCGCTTGGCGCGGATCGCATCTGGCAAGGCCTCGGCGGCCATGGCGTTGCCGCGGAATTCCGCGGCGCCGGGTCCGGGCCGACCGTCCTGCTGCGTTGCGAGCTCGACGGGCTGCCGATCCACGAGATCAGCGACCTGCCCTATCGCTCGGCGACCGAGGGCCAGGGCCACCTGTGCGGCCATGACGGGCACATGGTGACGCTGCTGGGCGTGGCCCGGCACTTGGCCCGGCGCCCGGCGCGCGGGCGGGTCATCCTGCTGTTCCAACCGGCCGAGGAAACGGGCGCGGGCGCCAGGGCGGTCCTCGAAGACCCGCGCTGGCCGGAACTGCGCCCCGATTTCGCCTTCGCCTATCACAACGTGCCCGGGCACCCGCTGGGCGAAATCGGCCTGCGCCCCGGGCCGGGCAACTGCGCCTCGCGCGGGATGCAGATCCTGCTGCGGGGCAAAAGCTCTCATGCCGCCGTGCCCGAGGACGGCCTGTCCCCGGCGGCGGCCATGGCCGGGCTCATGGTGGCGTTGCCGCGCCTGTCCCAAGGCACCATCGGCGCCGCGGATTTCGCGCTCGCGACCCTGACCCATGCCTGCCTCGGCGCACCGACCTTCGGCATCGCCCCCGCGGACGGTGAACTGCGCGTGACGCTGCGCACCATGACCAATGCGCGCATGGATGCCCTGATCGCCCAGGCACAGGCGCTGGTGGAGGACGCGACCGACGATCTGCAAGTCGAGGTCCACTGGCACGACGTCTTCCGCGCCGTGGTCAACGACGCCGAGGCCACCGCCGTCGTCCGCGACGCGGCCCTGGCCGGCGGCCATGACATTGCCGACCTGTCCCGGCCCATGCGCTGGTCCGAGGACTTCGGGCTTATCGGCGATGACGGGGCAAGGGCCGCGTTGCTTTATGTCGGGGCCGGGACGGACCGTCCGCAACTGCACAATCCCGACTACGATTTCCCCGATGCGCTGATCCCGATCGTGACAGATCTTCTTTCGGGTGTCGTCGACCGCATCCTTGGACCGGCACCGGCCTGACCATGTCGCGAGGCCCCCTTCCCAGTTCCTGGTGCGATATTCACCTGGACCGGATTTCGCGGAACCTGGAACTGGCGCTGGACCTGTTGCCGACCGGGGTGGCCTTCTGCGCGGTCATGAAGGCTGACGCCTATGGTCACGGCATATCGCGCGTGGTCCCGCTCTTGATGGAGCAGGGGATATCCTGCATCGGCATCACCTCGAACGCCGAGGCGCACGCGGTGCGGGCAGCGGGTTTCGCGGGCCGACTGATCCGCCTGCGCGCCGCGTCCGCACCCGAGGTCGAAGATGCCCTGCCCGACAGGGTCGAGGAACAGGTCGGATCGCTCGCGGCGGCGCGCGCGCTGGCCGCGCGGCCGGGGTCGCGGCGGGCCGGCGCGGGGGTGCACCTTGCGCTGAACAGCGACGGCATGTCCCGCGACGGACTTGAGGTGGCGACCAGGGCAGGCCAACAGGAGGGCCGCGCGATCCTCGATATCCTCGCCCCGGACATCGTCGGCATATGCACGCATTTTCCCGGCAACGACGCCGCGGCCCTGCACAACGGATCGGAGCTGTTCCGGCAACAGGTCGACTGGGTCTGCGACACCGGCGGGCTGGACCGGTCCCGCATCCTGGCCCATGCGGGCAGCACGCTGACCCTGGTGTCGGGCCAGCCGGTGGCAACCGACATGTACCGATGCGGGGCGATTCTCTACGGCATCGTGAACCCGGAACTGGGGTTCCGGCCGTCGATGGAACTGAAATCCCGCGTGGTGCACCTGGGCGACTATCCGCGCGGCGCGAGCGTGGGATACGACCGCGCGCATCGACTGTCGGAGGATCGACGCCTGGCCTGCATCTCGATCGGATATGCCGCCGGCTATGGCCGCATTGCCCAGAATCGCGGCATGGTCGCGATCCGGGGCCGTCTGGCGGCCGTCCTGGGCAAGGTTTCAATGAATTCGATCGTGGCGGATGTCACCGGGATCGACAACGTGCAGATCGGCGACGAGGCCACCCTGTTCGGCGGAGACGGCGCCGCCGCGATCGGACCGGCTGCGGCGGCCGAACACTTCGGAACGATCCTGGCCGATCTCTTTACCGACTGGGGCCTGCGCAACGCGCGCCACTACGGCTGAGCCCTGCTGGACAAGTGCGCCCCTGCCCGTCGGGGCACCGACCCGTATTACCCGCCCCGGTATGGCACGGATGCCGCGTGAAACACGAAACGGCACTCCGAGCCGTCAATGGCGCAACAGGCGGTATGCTCGACCCTGACACAGGGATCGACAAGCCGCTGGAACAGCCGCTCCAACACCGCGCGATGCCAGGGACAGCCGGGCAGCGCCAGCGGATTGTCCCGGACGACGAGTTCCAGTTCAGGCCGCCGAATGCATGTCACCTCTGCATCACCGGCAAACGTCCAGGCGTGGTGGCCGATCGCCTTGAGCAGGACCGGCCCCGCCAGGCGGCCCGGCATGAGCCGCAACAGCACCCGGGCCGGGGCAGGGATACGATGGGCGAGGATGTAGTCGCCCGTCCTTCGGCCCGCGTCACGGGCCACTTGCCCGGCCAACGGCCCGGGCAGGGTCCGGGCCACGGCCTGATGCAGGCGCAGGGCGTCCTGCGCCGGCACCATCGCGTGGGGCAGGTTTCCGACAAGCCCCGGCATCGCGGCGGCCCGGCACACGCGGGTCAGCGCGCCCTGCCCCGCCAGGGCCTGCACCGCTTCGACTGTCTGCAGGATCGCGTTGGGGCCGACATGGTGGGCCGCACGGGGCTGCATCACTATTGCGCCGGCGTGGTGTGGTTCAACCTCGGCACGCTGACCTCCTGGACGTTCTGCCCGGCGATCCGGGCCTTCTCGGCCTTTATCTGGGCGCGCACGCTGGCCTTGCGTTCCGCGGCCCTGGCCTTGCGGTCGGCCATGGCGTCCCAGTCGGCCATCTGCGCCTCGGCGATCTGGCGGCTGTCATCGAACTGGAAATCGACCTTGTCCTTGGACTGCGGCCCCCAGTAGCCGACCTTGCCCAGGTCGTAGAACGTGCGCGCAAAGCCTGCCTTGGCAAAGGCCCGCAGGCAGCCAAGCAGGTATTTCCGCCGGAACCCCCGCCCCCGCCACGGGTAATGAAACAGCGCCTTGATCATGTAGAAGCGTCGGTAGTTGTGCATGACCCTGTCCAGCAGGGTGGCACGATCCATCGCCTCGGGTTTCATGATCGGGGTCACGAAATTGTATTTTTCGAAATCGAAGACCTCGACCTTGTCGCGCAGCTCCTGGAACAGAGGGGTGAAGGGCCAGGGGGTATACATCGTCCAGTTGGCGAGATCCGGGTTCCAGTCGCGTGCAAAGCGATAGGTCTCTTCCAGCGTTTCCTCGGTCTCGTTGTCCAGCCCGACGATGAACTGCGCCTCGGTAAAGATATCGGCCTCGCGCAGCAGGCGGATGGCCTCCTTGTTCTCTTCGACCTTGGTTTCCTTGTTGAACAGGTCAAGCTTCATCTGCGCGGCGGCCTCTGTGCCAAGGCTGATATGCACCAGCCCGGCTTCGCGCCACAGTCCCAGCATGTCCTTGTCGCGCTGGATGTCCGTCACGCGGGTATTGATGCCCCATTTCACCCGCTCGGGCAGGCCGCGGCGAATCAGTTCCTCGCAGAACTCGGTGAATTTCTTCTTGTTGATGGTGGGTTCCTCGTCGGCAAGGATGAAGAAGCCGACGCCGTGATTGTTCACCAGGTCCTCGATTTCATCCACGACCTTTTGCGGGTCGCGCACCCGGTAGTCGCGCCAGAACTTCCATTGCGAGCAGAACGAGCAGGTGAAGGGGCATCCACGCGCCAGGCTGGGAATGGCCAGCCGGGTGTTCAGCGGGATGTAGATGTATTTCTCCCAGTCCAGGATCGACCAGTCCGGGGTGATGGCGTCCAGGTTCTTGACCGTTGGCGCGGCCGGTGTTGCGATGATTTCCGACCCTTCGGCATAGGCAATGCCCTTGATCGTTTTGCGCTCGGTCTGCCAGCGCCCGTCCTCGACCGCACGCACGAAATCGAGAAACACCTCCTCGCCCTCTCCGCGCACGATGGCATCGATATGCGGGGCCTCGGACAGCACCTGCTTGTACATGAAGGTGGCATGGACCCCGCCCAGCACCGTCACGGCCTCCGGCGCGGCCACGCGAGCGATCTCCAGCGCGCGTTCGGCCTTGTAGATCGAGGGCGTGATCGATGTGGCCCCGACGATGTCGGGCTTGAGCGCAGCAATGCGCACGTGCAGCTCGGCCTCGTCGATGTCATGGGTCATGGCGTCGATGAAGTGGATGTCGGTGTAGCCGGCGGCCTTGAGTGGGCCGGCCAGGTAGGCGACCCAGGCTGGCGGCCAGTTGCCGGCAATCTCGGCGCCGCCGGAGTGATAGTTCGGGTGAATCAGGACCAGTCGCATGATGCCTCCTTGTCTGGGACAACGATGACATCATTTGTGTCAACTTTAATTGACATGGGTCAAGGTGACGCCCTTCAGCTCCGCGGGGTCAGGCGAAGTCCTGGCCCGCCTACCGCTCCGGCCAGATGCGCAGCCAGGGGGTGTGGTTTTCGGGGGTCGCTCAGGGCCGGGTCCCCGCCCATCCTCCCGTGTGGCACAGTCGAAGGCAGCCTCGCCCCGGGGTGGATGCGTGCAACAGGCATAGAGGCCCGGCGTGCAATACTTGCCCGGCGCCGGGCGCTGTCAGGTAAACTCGGGGCGCACCAGGCGGGTCAGATGGGCGAGGTTCTTCAGCCCGATCCGCAGGTGGGCCATGGGCCGGGCGCGCACCAGCGCCTTGTTCATGTAGGCCTCGAAGGTCAGGCGCTGCACGTCGACGTCGTGACACAGCGACACGAAGCGTTCGCGCCGTTCGTCCGAGCGGTAATAGGCCTTCTGCATGCTGGCCAGCACGCGGAAGACCGTCTTGTGTTCACGCATGAAAAGCTGTCGGGCGAGGCGCAGATCACGCGCGCGCCCGGTTTTCAGACAGGCGGCGGCGGCGCTGGCGGCCACGCGCCCGCCGACCATGGCGTAATAGATCCCCTCGCCCGAGCTGGGGGCAACGACGCCGGCGGCATCGCCTGCCAGCACCACGTCAAGCCCGTTGTCCCAGCGATCGAGGGGTTTCAGCGGGATCGGCGCGCCTTCGCGCCGAATCGTCGGGCAGTCGGCCAGCCCGCTGGCCGCGCGCAGGTCGGCAGTGGCCTGTTTGAGGTTCACGTCCTTCACGAGCGAGCCCATGCCCACGCTGGCCTTGCCGCCATGCGGAAAGACCCAACCGTAGAAATCGGGCGAGATGCGGCCGTCATACACCACGTCGCAGCGGTCGGGGTGATAGTCGCCAACCGGACCGGGGGCCTCGATGATCTCGTGGTAGGCGATGACGTAGGGAATCCGATCACCGCCCTCGACCTCGTCACGCGCCACGTTGGACCGCGCCCCGTCCGCCCCGATGACCAGCCGGGCCGAAAGGCTGCGGGTCTCACCGCTGTCTCGGTCCCGGTAATGGACCCGAGGGTTGCCGCCTTCGCGGTCGATGGACTGGTAGGTGCCGGTCAGGCGCGTCGCCCCGGCGTCTGCGGCGCGATTGCGCAGGAAGTCGTCGAAATCCTCGCGGTCGACCATGCCGACAAAGCCGTTGTCGATCGGGATATCCACCCGGCGTCCGCTGGGCGCGATCATCCGAGCGGTGGTTATCCGGGCCACCAGAAGGTCCTCGGGAATGGCGAAATCGGCGATCAGCCGGGGCGGGATGGCCCCGCCACAGGGCTTGATCCGCCCGGCCCGGTCCAGCAGCGCGACCCGGTGCCCCGACCGGACCAGGTCCTCGGCGGCGGTGGCGCCGCTGGGCCCGCCCCCCACCACGATAACATCGACGTCAGGCATGGATCATTCCCCCGGAACGGCCAGGGGCGCACGGCGGCCCTGGGTATGTGCGATCACCCGCTGGCCCATCAGGGCCGCGAGCACGAAAAGCGCTGCCTCGAACAGGAAGACCGCGCCGAAAGCCTGTGCATCCTGCACCAGCAAAAGCCGCATCACATCGACGGCCGCTGCGCCCAACAGGCCGCCGAACCCGGCGGCGACGGCCTGCGCCGCGCCCCACAGGCCCATGCGGGTGCCCTCGCGCGCGCCACGACCCTCACCCGCCAGGGCCATCATCGACCCGATGGCCGCCACGGCGAACATGCCGTTGAAGTACCCCAGCGTGACGACCGCGCCGATAAGGGCCCCCGATAGTGCCAGCGGCCCCAGCGCCGAGATCGCGGCCAGGCTGGCCGCCGACCCCAGGCACCCGGCCACGACCCAATGCCGAAGCGAGCCGATGCGGAACCCGGTGGCGGCGATCCCCACCGTGAGCATGCCCAGAAAAACCCCGCCGTTCTGCGCCCCGCTGAGCGAGGTGGACTGCCCCGGCGTGAAGCCGAAGACCAGCCCGGCGTAGGGTTCGAGGATCAGTTCCTGCATGAAATAGGCGGTCATGGAGAGGAAGACGAAGATGGTGAAATTGCGCGCTTTCCGCTCGGCCCAGACCTCGCGCAGCCCGGCAACGAAACCCTGCGGGATGGGTTCCGGTTCGGCGGCGGCCACCCGCGCCTCTATGCCCCAGACGGTCAGCGTGGTCAGCACCACGGCGCCCAAGGTCACGATCCCGACGATGCGCAGCAGCAATTGCGGTGTATAGGGGTCCAGGAAGGCGCCCACGGTGCCTGCCGTCACGGCAATCCCGGCAATCATCATCAGCCAGGTGATCGTGGCGGCGGCAGCGCGGCGACGCGGCGCAGTCGCGGTGGCCAGCAGAGCCAGCAGCGAGGTGCCCGAGGCCCCCACGCCCACCCCGATCAGCGCATAGGCGGCGATGGAGAGGGCCATCCCCGCGGCGAAATTGCCCTCGAGCAGTACAACCCCGTGCGCCGCGCCATAGGCGCCAAGGGCCAGCGCCCCCATGCCGCCGATGATCCAACGCGTCCGGTGCCCGCCGGTGTCGGACAGGAAGCCCCAGTTGGGCCGTGTGATCTGGATCCCGTAGTGCAGCGCCACCAGGAACCCGGGCAGAATGGCGGGCAGCGCCAGTTCCACCACCATGAGGCGGTTGAGCGTCGAGGTGGTCAGCACCACCACCGCGCCCAGTGCCATCTGCACGAGTCCCAGGCGGACGATGGATAGCCAGCTCAGGTTCATTACATCCCTTCCATGTTGCGCAGGGCGAAGGCGGCCACCATCATCCCGCTGACGTAAAGGCTCACGCCTGTCGCGTTGTACCAGGGCGCGCGGCCCTTCGGATCGGTCAGAAGAACGCGCATTGCCAAGACCTGCGCCGCCAGAAGCGCCGCGATGACCAGCGCGTGCCAGGGCCGGTCCCAGGTCAGCAGCAGCGCGATCACCGCCAGTTGCGGCAGCGCCATGACCCAGCAGGCCACGCGCGCCGCCCGTTCCGGGCCAAGCGTGACCGGAAGGGAGTTCACGCCAGTCTGGCGGTCGCCCTCCAGGGCCTTGAAATCATTGAGCGTCATGATGCCATGCGCCCCCAGTGCATAGAGCAGCGCCACCACGACGGTGGTCAGCGGCGGGGCACCGGCCGCAAGAACGGCCGCCCCGGTGAACCAGGGCAGCCCCTCGTAACACAGACCGACCAGACCCGGCCCCCAGATCCCGGACCGCTTCAGCCGGATGGGCTCGGCCGAGTAGGCCCATGCCGCGACAACGCCGAAGACAGTCGCCCCGAAGCCCCAAGGCCCCAGCACCGTGCCCAGCGCCAGCGCCAGCGCGCTTATGAAAAGCGCGATCCACAGCCCCCAGCGCCCGGGAATCCGACCCGAGGGGATGGGGCGGTCGGGTTCGTTGATGGCATCGACGTGGCGGTCGCACCAGTCATTGGCGGCCTGGCTCATGCCGCAGACCACCGGACCGGCCAGCACCATGCCCACCAGCACGGCAACTGGCGCCGTCGCCGGTGCCACCCCCGAAGCGACAACGCCGCAGAGATAGGCCCAGATGGGCGGGAACCACGTCACCGGCTTGAGCAGGGTCAGAACGGACCGCGGCTGCGGCCAACGCCGGGGTGTGCGTAAACTTTCGCTGACACTCATGTGTCAACTAAACTATACAATCAAGATTCTTGAAAGAGTTTTCTTGTCGCGATCGCCACTCGGGCCGTCTAGTCGCCGTCGGCGGACTTGAGCAGCCCGTACTTGCGCAGCTTCACGTAAAGGCTCTGACGGGACAGGCCCAGCATCTCGGCGGCGGCCACACGATTGTTGTCGGTCAACTGGACGGCGGTTTCGATGCACAGCTTCTCGACCACCTCGGAGGTGGCCGAAACCAGTTCCTTGAGCGACCGCGTGCCGACAAGATCCATGACGTTCTGCATGGCCTCGTCACTGACCATGACATTTGACCGTTCGGCCTCGGGCACCTGGCTGGCCGAGACATCGCGAATGATCAGGCCGAATCCCGTATCGCCGCCCTGCTGACGCAGCCGCGTGACAGAAATGTCCACCGGCGTGCGGGTCCCGATCGCGCTCTTGACCTGCGCGCCGTAGTGGCTCATCCGGCCCTTCTGGGCCGCGCTATCCAGCATGAGCTTGAGATCAACCGAACCCCGCAGCAGGAAGTCCGCCATGGACTGGTCCTGCACGTCGCGGATCTGCATGGCGTCGGCCATGGTCAGAAAGGCATCGTTGGCTTCCCGGATGCTGCCCCTGGCATCGGTCAGCACGACCGCGTCGGAGGTCGCCCCGTAGAGCGAGAGCAGCAGGTTCGAGAATTCGGGGCCGGCCGAGGCGCCGTCATCGACCACGTCGAGGCGGCAGAGAAGAACCAGGTCACCCGCCACGCGGAAGAACCGGGGGCGCAGGTTGAGGATGCGGCCGTTGCGGCGCGACACGGCCTCGATCCCACAGTCCACATCGGCCGTCGCGGCCGTGCGCAGCGCATCCATGAATTCACCCCGGCGGCGTCCGTCGAAGGCCTGCGGCAGGATGTTACCCCGCAGAGTCTCGGCGGTGCTGCCCAGAAGGGACGCCGCCGCCGAGTTGATTTCATTGATGCGAGCCTTTTCCGGGTCGACCACGACCAGCGGTGTCTCGGATTCCTCGAAAACGATTCGGAACAGGGTCTGCCCGGCGCGCAGCTTTTGATGATCGGACTCCCGGGCCAGCTGTTCGCGCAAAAGGCGCTGCTGGACCTCGGCAAGCGGTTGCATGTCGCGTCCGAACAGGAGGATCCCGCCATCGGCCACGCGGTGCATCGTGTAACGCACCGGGAATTCCCACGTCGCGTTGTCCTTGTGGTTCAATTCCATCGACCGAGGTTCCAGGTCCGGGTCCGCCGTCATGGCGTAGAACCTGTTCGAAAACTTCTCGGCGCTTTCGTTGGTCAGGAAACTGTCGAACCGCCGACCGACCCAATGATCGAGGCAGCCCAGCGATGCACTGTCAGGATTGACCGTTATCCCCTGGATTTCGCCGGCCTGGTCCAGCATGACCGCGATGTCCGAGGCCTTCTCGACAAGATTTCCTACCGTCGCGACCTCCGGCAATCGCCCGGCAGTCATCGTCTCGCGTGCTCGACCTTGCCTGCTCACTCGGTATCTCCGCCATGTCGGACAAGTCGGCGTCTAGGTATTCAGCTTGTCCAGTCCTGTTTCTTGCGAGATAGACATCAATCCTGCCCGATCAACCGCCTCACGCACGGTTTTCACGGCGAAGTCCACCCCGGTCAATCGCTCTACCTTCGCAGGCTCCGTTACCGCGCGCCCACCGATCACCATCGGCGGACAGTGGTCGAGCCCCTGTCTTATGTAATCAACAAAATCACCGGCCTTTTCAACCGATTTCCATGTTGCGGCCGTCAAACCCACAAGGGAAAAGCGGCTTGATGCAATCAGCTCGACCAATTCGTCGCGGTTCAACCCGATTCCCATATGCACCCACAGCCCGTGCCGGCGGAACTGGTCCGCGGCCACGAAAGCGCCCAGCGCGTGGTCCTCATAGGGCGGAATCACCATAAGCACCGATTGGCCAAGCGGTATGCTGCGGTCGAGCAGGCTGACCTCGGCCGGTTCGCCCGCCTCGCGCAGAAGCGCCTGCAGACGTGCGGACCCGAGCGAGACATCGACGAAACTGGCCCGGTCGTTTACCCACATCTCTCCAAGGTAGCGCGACACAGCGGGAATGTAACTCTGGTAGACCTCCGAGCTCCTCACGCCGCTGGCGATGAGCGACGAGATCGCCGCCCTGTGGCTGGTCTCGCTGTCCGAAACCATCGTCGCCGCAAGGTGGGCGATCCATTCGTCGCGCGTCGACGGTTTCTCGCTTTGCGATGTCGAGGCGACTGATCGAAGCGCGGATTCCACGAGGTATCTGATGGATGGCGACTCGCCGTCCGACTGACCTGCATTCCTGAATTCATCGTCCTGTTCCATGTGCCCCCTCCCGTTGGCTGCCATGGGTGTCCGGCTTGTGTAGCCCGCGCTTTCACGCATGGGACGAAGCTAGTTTGCTGGCGGTGATTTCCAATGTCAATTTTAATTGACATGCGTCCTTCTGGAAGAAGAGCCAACAAGCTGAGCAACCGCAAGAATTTGTCAGCCAGGCACGGGCGCTGGCACTCGAAAGGCCAAGGTGATAACATATAACAATAACGCCATGCACGCCATGCTGACGCATCGGAGATGACAGTATATTTGGACATGCTCGGCTCTCAAAATCTGTAAATTTTAATTGACACTTTGCCCCTGCGCCCCCTAGCATCGTGCCATGTCAAACTTCCGATCAGGGGATCAGATGACGCCCTCGGCGCAGACACAATCCGACGCCGCCGCACTCTACACGCCGGCGCAGCGCGCAAGACGCGACGCCAGCCTCTGGACGCTGGTGCAAGGGATTCTTGCGCCGCTTCAGTTCGTGGTCTTCCTGGTCTCGCTTGCGCTGGTGGTGCGCTACCTTGTTGCCGGCACCGGTTACGAGGCGGCGACCTGGTCGGTCCTGGCCAAGACCAGCCTGCTGTATCTTATCATGGTGACCGGGGCGATCTGGGAAAAGGTCGTTTTCGGCCAGTATCTTTTCGCCCCGGCCTTTTTCTGGGAAGACGTTTTCAGCTTTGCCGTCATCGGCCTGCACACCGCCTATGTCTGGGCGCTGTTCGCCGGGGCAATGGCGCCGGTCGCGCTGATGTGGCTGGCGCTGGCCGCCTATGCCGCCTACGTCATCAATGCCGGGCAATTCCTGCTCAAGCTGCGCGCCGCGCGCCTGCAATCCGGGGCCCCGGCATGACCCACCACAGCCCCCCGCCCCCCGCCATGGGATGCAACAATGCCCCGGTCCTCAAGGAACGCGGCCAGCACGAGGTTTTTTGCGGCCTGACGGGAATCATCTGGCTGCATCGCAAGATGCAGGACGCCTTCTTCCTTGTCGTGGGCAGCCGCACCTGCGCGCATTTGCTGCAAAGCGCCGCCGGGGTGATGATCTTCGCCGAACCCCGATTCGGCACCGCGATCCTGGAGGAAAGCGACCTGGCCGGCCTGGCCGACGCGCAAGAAGAGCTGGAACGCGAGGTCGACCGCCTGCTGGCGCGCCGCACCGACATTCGCCAGCTGTTCCTGGTGGGCTCCTGCCCCTCCGAGGTCATCAAGCTGGACCTGTCGCGTGCCGCCGAGCGGCTGAGCGCGCGCCACGCGCCCAAGGTGCGGGTGCTGAACTATTCCGGCTCGGGTATCGAGACGACCTTCACCGAGGGCGAAGATGCCTGCCTCGCCGCCATGGTGCCGGCCCTGCCCGATACCGACGCCCGACAGCTGATGATGGTCGGCGCCCTGCCAGACGTGGCCGAGGACCAGGCGCTGGACCTGCTGGCCCGGATCGGCATCGACAACGTCACCGTCCTGCCCGCCCGCCACGCCGATGCGCAGGTCGGAGTCGGCCCCAACACCAGCTTCGCCCTGACACAGCCTTTCCTGGGTGGCACCCATTCCGCCCTGGAAAGACGCGGGGCGCGTCACATTCCCGCGCCGTTCCCGTTCGGCGAGGAGGGCACCACCGCGTGGCTTCGCGCCGTTGCGCGGGACTTCGGGATCGACCAGGCGCGTGTCGATGCCGTGATCGACGCGCCCCGCGCACGCGCCCGCAAGGCCGTGGCCAAGGCCGCCGAAACGCTGTCCGGCAAGACGCTCTTCTTCTTCCCCGACAGCCAGATGGAGATTCCGCTGGCCCGGTTCCTGACCCGCGAATGCGGGATGGAAGCTGTCGAGGTCGGCACGCCCTATATCCACAAGGCGCTGGTCGACCCCGATCTGGAGCTTCTGGCCGAGGGACCCGTGATCGCCGAGGGGCAGGATGTCGAAAAGCAGCTGGACCGGTGCCGCGCCGCGCGTCCTGACCTGACGGTATGCGGGCTTGGGCTGGCCAATCCGCTTGAGGCGGAAGGCATGACGACCAAGTGGGCCATCGAGTTGGTCTTCACCCCGGTGCATTTCTACGAACAGGCCGGGGATCTTGCCGGGCTCTTCTCGCGCCCGCTGCACCGCCGGGACAGGCTCAGGCTGGAGGCGGCGGAATGAAACTCGCGGTGTGGACATACGAAGGCCCGCCGCATGTCGGTGCCCTGCGTGTCGCCACGGCCATGACCGGCCTGCACTACGTGCTGCACGCGCCCCAGGGCGACACCTATGCCGACCTTCTGTTCACCATGATCGAGCGGCGCGACCACCGCCCGCCGGTGACCTACACCACCTTTCAGGCCCGCGACCTCGGCGCTGACACTGCCAACCTGTTCAAGACCGCCTGCGAAGCAGCCTACGAGCGTTTCCAGCCGCAGGCGATGATCGTCGGGGCCTCCTGCACCGCCGAACTGATCCAGGATGATCCCGGCGGCATGGCCGAGACCATGGGCATGCCGATCCCGATCATCCCGCTGGAGCTGCCCAGCTACCAGCGCAAGGAGAACTTCGGCGCCGACGAGACCCTGTTCCAGCTGGTCCGCCGCCTGGCCGAACCGATGGCGCGGACCGAAACGATCACCGCCAACCTGATCGGCCCCACCGCGCTGGGCTTTCGCCACCGCGATGACATCCCCGAGGTCACCGCCCTGCTCGAAGGGATGGGTATCAAGGTCAATGTCTGCGCGCCTTACGGAGCCAGCCCCGCGGACCTGGCCCGGCTGGGAGCCGCGCATTTCAACGTGCTGATGTATCCCGAAACCGGCGAAGCCGCCTGCCGCTGGATGGAACGGGAACTTGACCAGCCCTTCACCCGGACCGTGCCCATCGGCGTCGGTGCCACCCGCGATTTCGTGGCCGAGGTGGCAGATATCACCGGGCTCGAACCGCGCCTGGACGAAAGCCGCCTGCGGCTGCCCTGGTACTCGGCCTCGGTCGACTCGACCTACCTGACCGGCAAGCGGGTCTTCATCTTCGGCGACGGCACCCATGTCGCCACCGCCGCGCGGATCGCGCGCGACGAGATGGGTTTCGAGGTGGTTGGCTTGGGCTGCTACAACCGCGAAATGGCCCGCAAGATCCGCGCGCTGGCCAAGGAGTTCGGCGTGGCCGCCCTGATCTCGGACGATCACCTGGACGTTGAAGCCGCGATCGCCGAGGCCGCGCCGGAACTGATCCTGGGCACCCAGATGGAGCGTCACACGGGCAAGCGGCTGGGCGTTCCCTGCGCCGTGATCTCGGCGCCCGTGCACGTGCAGGACTTCCCCGCCCGCTACAGCCCGCAGATGGGGCTGGAGGGCGCGAACGTCATCTTCGACACCTGGGTGCACCCGCTTGTCATGGGGCTGGAAGAGCACCTGCTGACCATGTTCCGCGAGGATTTCGAATTTCATGACGCGGCCGGCCCCAGCCATCATGGCGGGGCCCATGTTCCCCGCGATGCGGCGGACGCGCCCGGCCAGGAGGCCCCCGCCAAGGCCGGCAACGTGATCTGGCTGGACGCCGCCGAACGGGAACTGAGGAAGATCCCGTTCTTCGTGCGCGGCAAGGCCAAGCGCAACACCGAGGCCTTTGCCAGCGAACGCG
This sequence comes from Salibaculum sp., assembly GCF_035270045.1. Taxonomy (NCBI): domain Bacteria; kingdom Pseudomonadati; phylum Pseudomonadota; class Alphaproteobacteria; order Rhodobacterales; family Roseobacteraceae; genus Salibaculum; species Salibaculum sp. The sequence continues at coordinate 4,217 of NZ_DATFIP010000079.1, read as the reverse complement.
GGCTGGGAGAGATCAGCGTCGACACCCTTTACGAGGCCAAGGCCCATTATGCGCGATGACGTGGCAATGAACCCGGGGCATGCCCCCTACCGCGTGGTGATCCTGACGCTGGACTCGCACGCCGCCGGCCCCTGTGCGCGGGTGGCCGAGCGCCTGGCCGCGGATTTCCCCGGCCTGGAACTGAGCGTTCATGCCGCCGCCGAATGGGGCGAAAGCGATGCGGCCCTGCAAGAGGCCCGCCGCGCCATCGCCACCGGCGATATCGTCATCGCCAACCTGCTGTTCCTGGAAGAACACGTTCAGGCGATCCTGCCCGACCTTCAGGCCCGCCGCGACACCTGCGACGCCATGGCCGGGCTGATCGCCGACGGCCAGATCGTGAAATGCACCCGCATGGGCACGCTCGACATGGCCGCGCCCGAAAGCGGAACCGCCAAGCTACTGAAAAAACTGCGCGGCGGCGGCAAGTCCGGGTCCAAGACTGACGACGGCGCGCGCAAGATGAAGATGCTGCGCCGCCTGCCGCGCATCCTGCGGCTGATCCCGGGCAAGGCACAGGACTTGCGCGCCTGGTTCCTGACCATGCAGTACTGGCTGGGCGCCTCGGACGACAACATCGAGGCGATGGTCCGTTTCCTGATCTCGCGCTACACCAACCGCGGCGACTGGCGCGGGGCCGAGGCCCCGGCCCCTCTGGAATACCCGGAAACCGGGCTTTACCATCCCGACCTGGCCGAGCGGATCACCACCGATACCGACGCCCTGCCTGCGCCCGCGACCCCGAGGGCCACTGTGGGACTGCTGATGATGCGCTCCTACGTGCTGGCCGGCGATACCGCCCATTACGACGCGGTGATCCGCGCACTTGAGGGCCAGGGCCTTCGGGTGCTGCCGGCCTATGCCGGGGGGCTGGACGGCCGCCCCGCGATCGAGGCGTTCTTTCGCGACAGCTATGGCGCGACCATCGACACGCTGCTGTCGCTGACAGGGTTCAGCCTAGTGGGCGGGCCCGCCTACAACGACACCGACGCGGCGGTCGAGACGCTCAAGGCGCTGGATGTGCCTTACGTTGCCGCGCATCCGCTGGAATTCCAGACGCTGGGCCAATGGGCCGGCTCGGCCGGGGGCCTTGGCCCCATCGAGACAACCATGCTGATCGCCCTGCCGGAACTGGACGGCGCGACCACGCCCACGGTCTTTGCCGGACGGCACGGGCCGGGCGGCTGCGCGGGCTGCACCCGTGACTGCGCCGAGACCTCGATGGTCAAGGAAATGGCCCCCTGCCCCGAACGGGTCGAGGTGCTGGCCTCCCGCGTCGCCCGGCAGGCCGCGCTGCACCGGAGCCGGGTGGCCGAGCGCCGAGTCGGCGTGGTGCTTTTCGGGTTTCCGCCCAACGCCGGCGCGGCCGGGACAGCGGCCTATCTCGATGTCTTCGCTTCTCTTTACAACACGCTGCACGCCATGGCCGCGCGCGGTTACGACCTGACCCCACCCGAAAGCGTCGAGGCGCTTCGGGCCGCTGTCTTGCAAGGCAGTGCCCAGCAATACGGGCAGGAGGCCAATGTTGCCGCCCATGTCGGGGCCGACGAGATGGTCGCCAACACCCCCTGGCTGGACGAGATCGAGGCACAGTGGGGCCCCGCCCCCGGTCGCGTGCAATCCGACGGGCGCGGCGTCTTCGTGCTGGGCGCGCGGTTCGGCAAGGTCTTCGTCGGGCTGCAACCGGCCTTCGGCTACGAGGGCGACCCGATGCGGCTGCTTTTCGAGCGCGGCTTCGCCCCCACCCATGCCTTCGCGCAGTTCTACCTGTGGCTGCGGCAGTCGTTCCAGGCCGACGTCCTGCTGCATTTCGGCATGCACGGAGCGCTGGAATTCATGCCGGGCAAACAGGCAGGTCCGGGTGCGGCCTGCTGGCCCGACCGGCTGATCGGCGACATGCCGAACGTCTATCTCTATGCCTCCAACAACCCCTCCGAGGCGACGCTCGCCAAGCGCCGCTCGGGCGCCGTGACGGTCAGTCACCTGACACCGCCGCTGGCGGCCTCGGGTCTTTACAAGGCCTTGGCCGAGTTGAAGGACAGCCTGACCCGCTGGCGCGGCATGGCACCCGATGCGCCCGAGCGCGGCGAGTTGGAGGCGCTGATCGCCGACCAGGCCGAGGCGGTCGACCTGGGGGGGCAACCGCCCGAGGCGCTCTGGCTGCGGCTGCTAGAAACCGAGGACGCGCTGATCCCGGAAGGTCTGCACGTACTGGGCCGCCCCATGAGCGACGACGCCCGCGCCGACTACCTGGACCTGATGGCCGAACGCGATCCCGAGACCCGCGCCCGCGTTGATGCCCATCTTCGGACAGACAGCGAGATCCCGGCCCTGCTGCACGCGCTTGACGGTCGCTATACCCCGCCAGTCCCCGGCGGCGACCTGATCCGTGCGCCCGAGGTCCTGCCCACGGGCCGCAACATCCATGCCTTCGATCCCTTCCGGATGCCCACTGCCTTTGCCTGCCAAGAGGGCGCAAAGCAGGCGAATCTTCTGCTGCAAACGCACGCCAGCCTGCCGCGCAGCGTGGCCCTCGTGCTCTGGGGGTCCGACAATATCAAGTCCGATGGCGCGCCCATGGCGCAGGCCCTGTCGTTGATCGGGGCGCAGCCGCGCTTCGACAGTTTCGGGCGGTTGTCCGGGGCCGACCTGATCCCGCTGGAAACCCTTGGCCGCCCGCGCATCGACGTGATCATGACCCTCTCGGGCATCTTCCGCGACCTGCTGCCCCTGCAGACCCGGCTGCTGGCCGAGGCCGCACACAAGGCCGCCCATGCCGATGAACCGCTGGACCGGAACTTTATCCGTGCCAATGCCCTGGCCTATGCCGAGAAGATCGGCTGCGACCTGGACACCGCGGCCCTGCGCGTCTTTTCGAATGCCGAGGGCGCCTACGGTTCCAACGTGAACCAGCTGGTCGACAGTTCCGCCTTCGGCGACGAGGACGAGCTGGCAGACGCCTACGAGGCCCGCAAGAGCTTTGCCTACGGCATGGACGGCAAGCCCGCGCAACAGACCGCGCTGCTGCAACAAGCCCTGAGCAAGGTGGACGTCGCCTACCAGAACCTTGAATCCGTGGAACTGGGCGTGACCACGGTCGACCATTACTTCGACACCCTGGGCGGGATATCCCGCGCCGTGAAACGCGCCCGCCAGGGCGAGGAGGCAGCCGTCTACATTTCGGACACCACGCGGGGCGCGGGAAAGGTGCGCAGCCTGGCCGACCAGGTGGCGCTGGAGACCCGGTCGCGCTCGCTCAATCCGAAATTCCACGAGGCCCTTCTGAGCCATGGCGCCGAGGGCGTGCGCCAGATCGAAAGCCACCTGACGAACACCCTGGGCTGGTCGGCCACCACGGGCCAGGTCGACCCATGGGTCTATCAGCGCATGTCGGAAACCTTCGTTCTGGACGAGACGATGCGCCAGCGGATGAGCGATCTGAACCCTGTGGCCTCCTCGCGCATGGCCAATCGCCTTCTGGAAGCCCACGACCGCGCCTACTGGGCACCCGACGATGCAACTCTGGCCGCGCTGCGCGACGCGGCCGACGCGCTGGAAGACCGGCTCGAAGGAGTGGCCGCCGAATGAAAGTGCTCAGCAAGAACATACGCTGCACCAAGCCGCGCCCGGGCGACGGGCCCACCACCCATGAAGGGAGGACCACATCATGAGTCCACTGGACACCAAACAACCGCCCTCGGCGCGGGCCAGCATGCGCGAGGCCGCCGGCCTGGAGGCCCGCCGCAAGGTCGAGACGCCGCCGGTGCTCAAGGGGCAGGACGGCGAAGGGTCGGTGCAGGTGCACCAGGACTCGTCGATGAAGATCGAGGGGGCCAAGGTCTTTTCCGTCTACGGCAAGGGCGGGATCGGCAAATCCACCACCTCGTCCAACCTCTCGGCGGCCTTCGCGAAGATGGGCAAGCGCGTGCTGCAGATCGGCTGCGATCCCAAGCACGACAGCACCTTCACCCTGACCAAGACGCTGGTGCCCACGGTGATCGACAAGCTGCAGGAAGTCGATTTCCACCCCGAGGAGCTGCGCGTCGAGGACTTCGTCTACGAAGGCTATAACGGTGTGCAGTGCGTCGAGGCGGGCGGCCCGCCGGCGGGCACCGGCTGCGGCGGCTACGTGGTCGGCCAGACGGTCAAGCAGCTGAAGGAACACCACCTGCTGGAAG